>NZ_JAUBVE010000098.1:0-20815 GCF_036705715.1 Microcoleus sp. AT3-D2
TGAGAATAGCGAGCGTTTGGGCAAGTTGATTCGCAATGCTGAGAAGGATAAAATTCCGGTGATGGGTGTTGTGGGTGGGAAGGAGGTTGAGGGGAATAGTTTGAATATTCGGACTCGGGCTTCTGGGGAGTTGGGGGCGATTTCGGTTGATGAAGTGATTGGGAGGTTGCAGGCAGCTATTAGCAGTTACGGCGATTTTTAGGGGATTTTAATCGCAGATGCACGCGGATTAACGCAGATGGTAAGTTTGATTTATGTGCGTTAATTTGCGTTCATCTGCGGTTAAATATCAGATTTAGAACAATCCTAAAGTCAGCGATTTGTCAATAGGGAAAGTAGCGCCAATTCCCAGCCAGAGGGCAACTAAAGTGCCAAACAAGAAAACTGCGATCGCAATTGGACGCCGAAATGGGTTTTGAAATTTGTTGACGCTTTCGATGAATGGAACTAGCATCAATCCTATGGGAATCGCAACCATTGCTGCAATTCCTAACAGTTTGTTGGGAACAATGCGCAGGATTTGGAAAACTGG
Source organism: Microcoleus sp. AT3-D2 (assembly GCF_036705715.1). NCBI lineage: Bacteria > Bacillati > Cyanobacteriota > Cyanophyceae > Oscillatoriales > Microcoleaceae > Microcoleus > Microcoleus sp. AT3-D2. The sequence continues at coordinate 533 of NZ_JAUBVE010000098.1, forward strand.
GTACAGGTACCATTCTGGGAGGATTTCTAGCGGGGTGGCAAAGGGGTTGGCCGATTCTCCTGCGATCGCGGGGTCTAGAACTGCTAAGCCAACGCAGAGGACAAATGTCCCCAGAATTACTACTGGGAAAATGTACAGCAGTTCGTTGGGCCAAGCTGGTTCGCCGTAGTAATTGTGACCCATACCTTTAGCTAGCTTTGCCCGCAATTTCGGATCGCTTAGATCCGGTTTTTTCGATGTTGTTGCCATAATGGAAATAGTTTTTGTTTGTTTTGTTTAGGACTTGCGCATCCGGCCCCATTTGCAGGGGCAATTGCTGAATTGCCACTGCAATAAGTCAACTGGACAGCCTTAGTCTGCACAAGTCCTATTTTTTCTAGTCCACAAGTAGACAGACCTGTCTGTATATCTTATCTATGTCAGCTAAATCTAGCAATACCCGCGAGAAAATTTTGTCTACAGCTTCAGAGCTCTTTTACCGCAAGGGCATCCGCAATGTTGGCGTCGATGAGGTAATAGCTTCTTCTGGAGTTGCCAAGATGACGCTGTACAAGCACTTCCCGTCAAAAGACCAACTCATTTTAGAAACTGTGCGGTATCGAGACGAACTGTGGTGCCACTGGTTTTTTGGGGCAGTTGAACAGCGGGGAAGCACTGCAAAAGAGCGACTAATTGCGATGTTTGACGTGTTGGAAGAGTGGTTTGGAAGTCCTGAGTTTCGCGGCTGTCCTTTTATCAATGCCGTGGCGGAACTCGCTGATGCAGAACATCCGGCACACCGGGCCGCACTTGGGCCGAGACACGCAATTCGCACTTACGTCCAGAAGCTTGCTGAGGAGGCTGGCTTGCCTAATTCAGAAGACTTTTCGCAACAATTTGTAATTTTGTTTGGGGGAGCAATTGTGATGGCAAGTATGGAGGGCGGGCCTGCGGCGGCACAGTACGCTCGTCAAGCTGCGTCAGTTTTGCTTTGTGCTGAGTAAAAAGGCGATTTGCGGAAAGGGGTTTGAGCCGATCGTCTATTATGGAGCTATCAAGGGTACAAACTCAGCACAAACTCCCCGCTTTCCCAACTAAAATGGCTATGCCTAATCCATTTCCAGGGATGAATCCTTATTTAGAACATCCTGATTTTTGGCCAGAAGTCCATCATTTACTGATTAGTGTGATTAAGGAGTCGTTAACTCCGCAATTGCGCCCTAAATACCGCGTCGCTATTGAAAAGCGAATTTACGAAATCAAAGGTGAAAATTCTCTATTAGTAGCGATTCCTGATGTCTCTATCCAACAGAAACGCCGTCCCGCAAGTGCGATCGCATCTAATGCTGTCGCCGTCGCTTCCCGAACTGTGCAGCCTTTAAAAGTGAGAATCCCAGTGTCGGAAGAATTTAGGGAAGGATATTTGGAAGTAATCGATATGACAACCAAGGAAGTTGTCACGGTTCTTGAAGTGCTTTCGCCTGCAAATAAACGCCGGGGGGAAGGTCGAGAAAAGTATGACAATAAGCGAAATAAAATATTTGATAGCAGTACCCATTTAGTCGAAATAGACTTGTTGCGGGGTGGGGAACCTTTGCCAGTTTTCGGACATTCCCATAAAAGCGACTGCCGCGTTTTAGTCAGCCGCAGCAATCAACGCCCGATCGCAGATTTATACTTATTTAACCTTCCCGATACAATTCCTGCATTTCCTTTGCCTTTGCGTCCAGAAGATGTAGAGCCTGTTATGGATTTACAGGCGCTGATTAATCAAGTATACGATCGCGCAGGTTATGATTTTGAAATTGATTACACAGCCGATGCAGTGCCCCCGCTGTCAGAAACGGATGCTGTTTGGGCAGATTCTCTGTTGCGGGACAGAGCGTTAAGGGGATAATACAAGTAGGTAAATTAACAGGAGCTAGATTAATGCCTAATCCGTTTCCCGGGATGAATCCTTATTTAGAAAGTCCTGAATTGTGGCCTCAAGTACATCACTTGCTAATTAGTAGCATTTTTGAATCATTAGTGCCGCAGTTGCTGCCAAAATATATCGTCGATATTGAAAAAAGAGTTTATGAGCTTAGCGGGGATAATTCCCTATTAGTGGGGATTCCTGATGTGACTGTGCAGCGTTCTCCCAGTCCAACCAACCCAACTTCTTCTAATGTTGCACTTGCCGCACTGCCTGTGACAGCTTTGAAAGTAAGACTGCCAGTACCTGTGGAATTTAGGGAAGCATATTTAGAGGTACGAGATACAGCAACTAGGGAAGTTGTGACAGTGATGGAAGTGCTGTCACCAGCCAATAAGCGCCCTGGCAAAGGGCGAGAAATGTATGAAGCAAAGCGAGAAAAGGTGTTTGGTAGTCGCACTCATCTGGTTGAGATTGACTTGCTGCGAAGTTACCAACCGATGTTAGTTTTTGATAACGATATTAAGGCAAGTTATCGAATTTTAGTGAGTCGGGGCAATCAAAGGCCTTTGGCGGATTTGTACCTTTTCAATTTACCGGATATGATTCCTCAGTTTCCCTTGCCTTTGCGCGCGGGGGATGCGGAACCAATTGTAGATTTACAAGCGTTATTAAATGGGGTTTACGATCGCGCCGCCTATGACTTTAGAATAAATTACACCGCACCCCTACCTGCGCTTTCAGAATCAGATGCTGCTTGGGCGGATGCTTTGTTGCGGGAAAGAGGGTTAAAGGGATAAGGAAAGTAGATTCTTCCCTGGTGGGGGGCGGGTTTATGAGAATTTTTGGTGGTTTTTGATGTCGGCGAAACGACCCCTACAGAAATATAGGGTGGCGAGGCTCGAAAAACTCAAAACACCTACACAAAACGTTACATCTTTGTTACCATCGTGGCAAGTCTGTCCTCAGCAGCCCCTCTATTAACCTTCTAAACTAACCGTTATGAGTCAACATCCCTCAGCAATTCCCGCCTCCGAAGAGTCCGCCGAAACCCAGACAGCGCCGACAAACACTGCACCTCCACCGAGTTATGTCAAGCTGGCGATGCGGAATATGGTTCGCAAGCGGGCGACTTCTTTGTTTCATTTTGCTTTGACAGCCGCCGGACTCTTAGGCGTACTCGTCGGTTTGGCTTTTCTCGATCGCTATTTCAATTCTTAATCCGGGATTCCAACAATCAGCCTCTAATTTCTGCTGATGTTTTTGATCTTTCTTAATCGGGAGTTAAGCTGATTGTTCTGCCTGCCTGTTGCAATCTATAACAGATTACTGTATCTTTCCAGCAACAGCAAAATCCCCTGCCGTTCGATCGCGCAATTGGAATTTGTAAAAAAATTGAATATATCCCTTGACAGGAGAGCAAAAAAATGTTAATTGAGGTGAACGTCGAGGACTGTTACGGGCTCGCCCAGCAGTCAGCCGACGCTTCCAACCTCCCTGAGAGTGCAGCCAGCGGGGAGATTTCAGCCGAAACCTGGGAAAATTGGTTTAGCGTTTGGCTAGAAAACCAGGCGGCGGATGTGCCAGTGGCCGCGGGCTACGAAGTCAGTCTCCGTTTAACCGCCGATCCCGATATGCAAGCCCTCAACCTCCAGTACCGCCAGCTTGATCGCTCGACCGATGTACTAGCTTTCGCAGCTTTAGAGGTAGACTGTCCTCAACTAGAAGAAATGCAGTCATCTGAACCTTTATACTTGGGTGATATCGTCATCTCGATCGATACAGCTAACCGACAAGCCCAGCAGCAAGGACATCCCCTGAAGACCGAACTAGCTTGGCTCGCAGCCCACGGTTTTCTGCATCTTTTGGGCTGGGATCACCCGGATGAAGAAAGTCTGACTCAAATGCTCGATCAACAAGAAACATTGCTGCGGGCGATCGGTCTTGCTATCCAAACAGCATAACTGAAGTTGATGTTGATTTAAAAAATCATGTCAAGCCCAACATAACTTTCTGAAATTAAACCAAAACTTTAGTAAAAACTTAGAAAAGTTACCTAGACTTGATGAAGTTAATTTGAAAAGTTTAGCTTTCATTCATCTCTGTAAATTAAAGTTGGTTCTTTATGACACTAGATAGACCCTCAATTTCATCACAAATCGCACAGTTCCTGCCCATGCCTCAAGACTCTTCTAGCCAGACAGTCCACGAGCCTAAGAAAGCCTTGAAATACAACCGAGAGCTGTCCTGGAAAATCGCATCTAGCTTAGCTACGAGTTTTAGATACGCTTGGGGGGGTCTGAGTTATGCTTTTGCAACTCAGCGCAATTTTCGGATTCACACAGTTATCGGAACATTGGCGATCGGACTCGGCCTATTTTTGCAACTGAAACCTGTAGAAATATCTGTGATCGGCGTCACCATTGGCATAGTTTTAGCAATGGAACTGTTGAATACGGCGATCGAATCGGTGGTAGACTTGACAGTCGGGCAATCTTATCACGAACTAGCCAGAATTGCCAAAGACTGCGCTGCCGGAGCAGTTCTAGTATCGGCAATGGCTGCGATCATCGTCGGTGCTGCACTTCTGCTGCCTCCTTTGTGGGCAGTAGTTCAAATTGCGATCGCCCGTCAGTAACTTATTGAACCCAGAAAATTTTAGGTTTTAGATGACCAATTTGAGATTTTTAGTTTTATTCGTCTATATTGCAGCTATTTTTATCTTCAGCATCTATCTAAAATCTTGAAACCCCTTGCTTTCAGGCAGCGAGTTAACCTAAAATCTAAAATCTAAAACCTAAAATCTAACTTAACCCGTGATTATAGTCATCGATAACTACGACAGTTTTACATACAATTTGGTACAGTATCTAGGAGAACTGGGTGCTGAGTTGCCCGTAGCGAGCGAAGTGCAAGTCTACCGCAACGACCAAATTTCCTTAGCAGAAATTCGCCAATTGCAGCCGGCAGCAGTGGTGATTTCTCCAGGACCGGGGCGGCCGGAAGATGCGGGAATTTCTCTGGAATTAATCAAAGAATTAGGCCCGACTCTAGCAATTTTAGGCGTGTGCCTCGGACATCAAAGTATCGGTCAAGTATTCGGCGGCAAAATTGTTTCTGCACCCGTGTTGATGCACGGCAAAACTTCTGAGGTAGAACACGCAGGAGTCGGAGTTTTTCAGGGCGTGGAATCGCCGATGATTGCAACTCGCTATCACAGTTTAGTAATTGAAAAGCAGACTTGTCCAGAAGTTTTAGAAATTACGGCTTGGGTTGAAGACGGAACTATTATGGGAGTGCGACACCGGGAATATCCGCACATTGAAGGTGTACAGTTTCACCCGGAAAGTATTTTGACGACTTCGGGAAAGCAATTATTGCGAAATTTCTTAGAAAGACTTTAGTTAAATTTCTCTGAATTTGTAGGGTTCGCTCTCATAAGCTGATACGCATTTAAATTGGGATTTTTGAAGCCTAGACTCCTTGCACCCTGGCTTTCAGGCAAAAAATTTAAATGCTGAACAGCTTAGCACCTTACGGTGAGAGTAGTGTACACATTTTCGCACCTGAACCGCCTCAAAAAGGATACAAGCCCCCCACTCCTGTCGTGGTGAACCCCAAATTTTAGACTCCTGTTCGAGATTCCAGATTCAATGCTGCAAGTAAATCTAAAATCTAAAATCTAAAATCTAAAATCGACTGACTGTGTTTTGTGGTATAACAACAAACGACCAACACCCGACAACCCCAATCACAAGATGAAACGGCGACAATTAATACGTTACGCACAGACGGGTTTGCTAGCAGCTTTCTTCACTGGTTTGCCATCTGGATGGGAAAGCTATCAAGCTCAAACTGCTGATTCTTTGTCGATTCAGTGGTTGGGCCACACTTGCTTCTTGTTCGCCGGAGGCGGTGCGAGGGTGCTGGTGAATCCTTTTCGCCCCCTGGGCTGTACGGCAGGCTATCGCTCTCCTAAAGTGCCAACAGATTTGATTCTGATTAGCAGTCGGTTGCTCGATGAAGGTGCGATCGACGGATTTGCGGGCAATCCCGGCCTTTTGTACGAACCTGGGTCTTACAAGTCTAACGGGCTGCAGATTCAAGGGATTCGGACGGAAAAAGACCGTGAGGGAGGAAGGCGATTTGGGGTCAATGTGGCTTGGCTGTGGCAGCAAGCGGGCGTTAAGATTTTACACTTGGGCGGAGTTGCTGGTCCGATCGGCATTGAAGAACAAATCTTGATCGGGCGGCCCGATGTAGTGCTGATTCCCGTGGGCGGCGGGCCGAAAGCTTACACTCCGGCGGAAGCGAAGCAAACTTTGCAACTTCTTAAACCAAAGATGGTGATTCCGACACATTTCAAAACCCAAGCCGCCGATGCTGCTGCGTGCGATTTGGTGCCGCTAGATGAATTCTTGGCGCTGATGGATGGTACACCGGTGCGCCGAGTGAATAATGACACGATTTCGATCAAATCTAGTGACTTACCCCAAACTGGTTCGGTCATTGAGGTTTTGAGTTACAGATTTAGCGGTTGATGCCAGATTTCTTAGGTTGCGTTATATTAAGGAAGTTTTGTTCGATCGGGGATGCAAGAGAATTTTCTTGCTATCTTAGCCTCTGGCAACCTTGCCTTTTGTCGAGATTTGGCTAACATAACAATTCATGTTCACTGTTTTATCTCATAAGGAAATGCAAGCGCAATGAAAAATCAAAATTTACCTAGCTGGATGAAACAACTGACAGGTTTCGCAGGAATAATCGGCGCTAGCGCGTTGATTGGTTTCCCGGCTTGGGCTCACATCACCTCCAGCACCAATGTTGCTAATGCAACTCAAACTTCACAAGTTGCAGGAAACGTAAAAACCACTGCTTCACCCGCACCAATGGCTCAGGCGAAGGATATTGTCGCTATTGCATCAGGCGACGCTCAATTTGAGACGTTGACGAAGGCTTTGGGAGCTGCAGGTTTGGTGACAACTTTACAAGGAAAAGGCCCTTTCACTGTTTTTGCTCCGACTGATGCGGCATTTGCTGCTTTGCCAGAAGGAACTGTGGAGAATTTGCTCAAACCGGAAAACAAAGCCCTACTTACAAAGATCTTAACTTACCACGTTGTTCCTGGTTCGGTTGTATCTACTAGCCTGAAATCCGGCGATGTGAAAAGTGTTGAAGGCAGCTCGCTGAAGGTGGGAGTTAACGCAGGCAAAGTTACTGTCAGTGGCGCTAATGTTGTGAAAGCTGATATCAAAGCTAGCAACGGCGTTATTCACGTAATTGACAAGGTGTTGATGCCGCCTGATGGAATGTAAAAATAGCCGTTGTTGCATCAATTGATGTCAGATTCGGTTAAATGAAGGCGAAGTAAGGACATAACAATGTTGTGTCCTTATTTGTATGGCAGGCAATTCAGAATTGGTATTGATAAAGCTTTAGCTAGCTGCAGGTACTTATAAAAATGGCTGCCAACCCTTACCCCGGTAGCCAAAATCGAAGATTTCGGGATGGAGAATTTCTGCTAAAATTTCTAACGAATCAACCAATCTCGGCCCCGGTCGATTAAAGTAAGAATTGCCGTCAGTTATGTAAACTTTCCCCGTTTTTACTGCTTGCAAATTAGGCCATTCTGCGTATTTAGTTATCTGCATTGCTTCGCTGCGAGTGCGGCTTAAATCAAAGCCGCAAGGCATGAAAATAATTACATCGGGATTAGCTTCTACTAGCGATTCCCATTTTAACCAAGGGGAATGTTCGCCGACAATTCCAAACAGCGAACTGCCTCCCGCCATTGCGACTAATTCGGGAATCCAGTTACCCGCAGCCATCAAAGGCTCAATCCACTCGATGCAAGCTACTTTGGGAAGTCTCTCTTTTGTGGTAATAATAGAGGATGCTTGTGTTTGCGAGGTAATAGCATCGATGCGGGATTGCAAAAGGTCGATCGCACTTTTGCCATTTACGCCCAAAGCATCAGCAACTCGCTGAATATCCGTCCAGATTTCTGCTAGCAGATTCGGCTGCAAAGAAATAATTTCCGGCTTGCTATTTACCAGCGTGCTTACTGCTTGTTCAACCTCTGTCAGAGAACAAGCGCAGACTTCACATTGAGCTTGAGTAATAATGTGAGTCGGCTGCAATTTTTCCAAAGTCTCTATTTCTACTTTATACACACTCAGCGCATTTTGCAACAATTCTGTCACGCGGTTGTGAATTTCGCTGCTAGTTCCTTCGGGATTAAATTTAGGCTGAGTGCAAACAGGTAAATTTTGGATTTCGGGGGGATAATCGCATTCGTGGGAACGGCCCACAATTGCATCGGTTAATCCTAAAAGTGCTACAATTTCCGTGGCACTGGGAATTAGAGAGATTATTCTTGGTTGGTTCATTGGTTTTCTGTTTTTTACCGGTTCGGAAGCACAGGCGGGACGCCCGTGCCACAATAAAAGGGATTGTTAAATTTTTAGTTTTTTTAAGTATTGCAAATCTTGCCATGCTTGGATGAGATTACCTTGCATCAGTTCCGCTACACCGTTTAAAACTCTAATTTCCGGTAAATTGGAGTTGAGAGCGATAGCAGGTTTTAAGGCTATTTCAGCGGCTTTGGGATGCCAGCCGTACAGGTGTACGAAAGCGAGATAGGCGTAAGCGTAAGGGTTTTTTGAGTCGAGTTGAGTGACTTTTTCTAAGGCAGCGATCGAACTTTTGACATTCTGCTGCAATACTCGCGAAAATGCCAAAGCATAAGCCAATTCTAGATTATTTGGTTCCTGTTTCAACCGATATTCTAATGCTTGTTCTGCTTGCACGGTATAATCTTGAATTGGATCGTACTGATTGATCCGCCCAATCTGCTCGAACACGGGTTCTAAACCTGGCAATCCTTTCGGTAAATTAACCGCCATCGCCCGCAATTGAGTTACCAAATCTAACTCAGGCTTATCTGTATTATCCTCGTTTCCCGGCTCTGCCTGAGAACGCATATCCAGAGGCTCTGCCTCGATTTTAACACTAACGGCAGGCACATTAATCGGATAAGTTTCGCCGGTTTTCCGATTTAGATAAGTAGCTTGCAGATTGTAAGTTCCCGATGCAATATTAGCAGGAGGAAGCATCGCCGTGCGATCGACAACTCGAAACCCCACAGCAAATTTATCCGCTTCCAGAATCCCCGGATGCAAAGTCCCCTGGGCGATCGCGCGATCGTGTAAAATCCTGAAAGTCTGTCCCGGTGGAATATCGCCAGACTGCTGATTTTTCCACGTTACCAACACTAAACCAGACTGCAACTGCTGCCAAGGCCCAGACCAAGTATAAGTAACCGGCAGCGCGACTCCGGGAACTGCTTTTGCAGCGACAGTAACTCGATCTAATTGTACTTGCGATCGCGCTTCATTCAATGGCTGTATTTCGACAGGCTGCACTCGCTTGCGATAAAGATTTAAATTAGTATAATCTGGCAAAATCCAAGTTTTATCTAACTCAAATTTATCTTCTTTTTCAATCGCCGTAACGGCGGCATTTTGAGCTTTTTTAATCCGTTCGCGAATCGAACCTTGCGGGCCAGTTTTAGTTACGAACCAAGAGAGCGATCGCACATCTTGGGGCACTTCTTTTAAATTCGTTCCCACCTGCCGCCCGTAAACCTGAAAATTAGCCAAAGCACCGTAATAATTCAAATTATGCTGGTTAATTTCCGGCGTCGAAGGCAACACGCCTAAAGTAGATTGCAAATAAGGTTCCCGATCAATAATTTCGGCAATTACCTCACGGTGCGGCCACTCTTTCCCCAAGTAAGGATAGTTAGAATTGCCGGGACTGATAATTTGGACTAAGCTATGTCCAAAAGCCCCTCCCAGCGGCCACATATGGAACAGCATCGCCAAAATTGCCAAGCCAATTGTACCCCAGCGAATTTGTAGTCCCCACCGAGAAGGCCACAGCGTTAAACAGTAGGCTAAGAAAATAGATAAAACTGGCAAATAAGGTATACCATATCGGTCGTCTTTGTTGATATTGAAAGAATTAATTAAATAAGCTCCTACCCAGAAAACAGCTAGCCAGCGACAGGAGTTGAGATAAAAGATGGACGAACTATCTTGCCGACGACGCCAATAAAGTATCAATCCTACTAAGGGAATAAGTAACAGAGGCCAAGAAATGTGTTCTGGTAAGTGTTTACCGTAGTAAATCCAAGCGTCGATCGTATTGAGGGCCGGATCTCCTTCGGCGATCGCAGAATCCACTGTTGCCCGTTTTCCCCCGGTCAAAATTAACAGCCAATTGGTTTTCGCCCACGGGCCAAACACCGCTACCGACAGCAACAGAGCACCAGTTAATTGACCTAATCTCCCCCAAGCTTTTTGCCGCACCGCGCCAACAGCCAGCCACACAATCGGGGTAAATAGAAATAATACGGTAGTGTGTTTAACTAATATTGATAAACCGAGAGAAATTCCAAAAGCGATCGCCCAAAAGAAAGACGACGGGGAGAGGGGGAGAGTGGGGGAGGGGGAGAGGGGGAGATCCGGAGAATGGGGAAAATCTTCCTTCTTCCTTCTTCCTTCTTCCTTCTTCCTTCTTCCTTCTTCCTTCTTCCTTCTTCCTTCAGAAGCCTTCCACATGGTCAAACAATAGAAAGCAAAAGTAATCGCAGCAGTGAGGGGATAGTCGAGCAAAAATTGTAAGCGGAACCGATAAAGTCCCGGTAACAAAACGCAAATTGCAGCGGCCCACAAACCGACTTGCCGGTTAAATAATTGGACGCCCAGACTGTAGACTGAGGCGAGGAGAATTGCACTAAATAATAGATGAACGAGGGTTGCCCGATCGCCCCCAGTACCGAAAACCTGAAGAAACGGAACCGTTAAGATGTATGCCAAGGGCGGAATTTTCGTCGAAAGCAGCCAGAAGTTGGTCCACCACTCCCCGGAAAACCACTGAGGATGCTGCAACGCCTGCAAGTATTTCAGGGTGCTAGTCAGGTAGTCTGCTTGATCCCACGCCGGGACAGATCGATCGAGGGCAAACCAGAGGCGATCGCTAATTGCCCCCAGCAGCCAAATTATGCCTAAGACAAGCAGACTCTTGCCCTCGCTGTCCCGATGTTGCTGTGCCATTGCGATTCTTGGATTTTAGGTTGCAGCTTTTAGCTTACAGGCGGGCGGTTCCGGGCGATCGAAAAATTAATTGAGAAAAGTGCTTGCTAAATTCCGTATGTGTCTGCTAAGATAGTAAAGCGCGAAAAAACAAGCCGGGATAGCTCAGTTGGTAGAGCAGTGGACTGAAAATCCACGTGTCACGAGTTCAAGTCTCGTTCCTGGCATCGCAAAGCCCTCACAAAGTTGAGGGTTTTTTTTTAGGAAAAATGCGGGCAATGCAGTCAATTATCGAACTCGATTTACCTGAAAGTTTAGCTAACGAGATTGATGAATCTGTTCGACCTGAATATTTGAAGCTGTGGAAAAGCGTTAAACCCCGCCGAGAATAGTTTTTAGGGTGAATTATTTAACTGCTTAAAGTTAAGATACAAAAGATGGGACGGCTACATAAGATTGACACAAAAGCGTTTCCAACTTCTCGTTCCGTCCTTCCAAACGCTCAGTTTTCATCGGGAAACATTGCCTCCAAGTCTTGAAAACCGCTCATCACACGCAAAATTTCGATACCATTCTCAACCACCCGATAAAAGATAATGTAGCCATCGAGCGGTACTCCCCGGAGTCCCAACTTAATTTGATCGTAACTGCGCCCCATATTCGGAAATTTGACTAAATTGTCACACTTTTTGACAAACTCCCGAAGCAATCGCTCCCCAGCCTCAATATTGCGCCCAACAAAATAATCACCAATGGCATCCAAGTCTCGGCTTGCTGTTGGAGAGACAAAGCATCGGCTCATCCCTGAACCTCTCGTGCCTTGCGAAACTTTTCCTGCAATTGCTCGATCGCAGTCTCTAAAGGAATTCCCTCACCCCGCGATAGTTCCGCCTCCGCTTCCTCCACCGAAGAGCGCACCTCTTCCACCCACTCGCAATAAAGCTTCCGCGTTTGAGTCAAAGTCTGGAGGGCTTTTGTAATCACCTCTTCCGGCGAGGTAAACTGCCCCAGTGCTAATTGCGCTTCGATCAATTTCACCTGCTCAGGACTCAAAGTAATATTCATAAAAATCTCCGGGAGTCTCGCTGACACAAATCCCTTTTCTAAGAATAGCGCTACTTTCTGGGCAGTGCGATCGTCTTAGACGCCGATGGACGTGGGGTGACGTGTACTGTCTTATTTTTGAGTGAGGTACGACGCTAATTCTGGAATTTCACCGGCGCGCTGCCACTCGGCTTCCCCGCGCCGCACTTTGGTTCGGGCTGTGATTTCCTGAACCTCCCATAATTGCAATTTGGTATAGGGCCCTTTGGCTTCACCGCTGCGAAACACCTACCATTGAGGAACTTCAGGAGTTGGCTGGGCCGATCGTCTCACAGGCTTCATCCGATTCATTCCAGTTGAGGCTTTGAGCTGGTTTAGCTCTTGTTCTACCGGATTGGGAGGCGGTGAGTTAGAATTGGGCGATCGCTTTTTCTTAGCTGAACTCTGACTTTTCTTAGCCTCCGGCTTACCTCCAGCAATTTCTACTTCGCGCGGCCACCCGCAGAAATGCCACACCGCCACCCACACTAGCGCCACGGCAGATCCTAAAATCTCTTTTAGTGTTTGTGCCCCTTCTTTCGGTCCTCCAAAAAGCAGAAAACCGAACAGGCCGAGTACGTTCGCTATGAGGTATAGGTAAATTAGGTTGGTAGCGTCGTTTGTAGCTAAGTGCCAACTGGTTGTGTGCCGAACAAAAGATTGGCTGGTTGCTGTCCTGTTGTGTTTCCAGGCTTTTCGGGCTTGAACGCGACTGTAACCAGGAGAGTCGGCGGGCCACCACCTCGCGGCCCAATTAACTAGATGCGCTGACCAATACTGCAAAGCTGCATATCCCACTATCCCGCTTAGCAGTAGGCAAATAACTAACAGAAAGGTTGTCAGCGACAGTAGATGTATTGGCACGATTTCGACCGTCGCAACAATTAGCAGAAAAAACGGGGTACCAGTTAGTGTTGGAACTAACAGGAGTTCAAGTATCTTTAGAAGGTCTGCATAGAAAATCCATAAGAATTTAAGAAGAATTTTAAGCAGCTTTGCAAAGCGGAAGTGATACAGGTAAGCAGAGGCGATCGCAGTTCCTAGAATTAAAGCAACGAGCGCGCCCGAAAAGCTTCTGAGTGGCAGCATAAAAAGCGCGATCGCCGGAATTCCCATTACAATCGCAGCAGGTAGCGTCAGAAATGCGATAATGCCTTCCCTCCAATGCTGCCATGCCGATATTGCCTGTGGTTGCTGATTGTGCCGGCGAATTTCCACCCACTCGGCAAACTTAGTTACCCCCCAGTGATAGAAAGCAAATAACCAGATTTGGCACAACCAAGCAAGTACGATCGGGGATTCCCAGTCAGAGTTCCTGATGGTGTACCAGTACGTCCTGCTAAATCTGTAGGAATAGTAGTAAGCATTGGGCCATAGTAAAGAAACAATCAGCCAAAAGCTAATGCTTAAGGCAAACCCTCTCGCGCACGATGTAGGATCGGGGAGGAATTTCGGCCAATTATTCATGGTTGGGATAATTTGACGGGATATCAATATTGTCCCATCGGGCGGAGCTTTAAAATGTCAGCCTTCCTCAAAAAATCATCTATTCCATTAGCCACAATCTTGCAGTAATCGACCCTAATTTCAATATTGCTTTTGCCCGATCGCACATTGTCTCCCAACAATCAACATTATAATTAAGCAATTAGGAGCTTAGAAGTACGGTTTACTTAAAATATTCGCGATCTCAGTCAAGCTCATGAAATATTTGGGAGAGATTTTGTTGACAAGATGCAATAATTATAGTAAGTGACTTTAAAAAGATTGTCAAACTCATCTGGACTGGGGAATCGCCCTGTCGGAAACAAAAGGTTACAATCGAAAATACATTCTATTTCCATAACATTACTGTTTATAGCTTGAACTCCTCAGTGACAAATAACAACACCTCAACTCAATCCTTTCAATTTGACTCAATTGACAGCGCCCTCGTAGACCTCAAAGCAGGTCGCATGGTGGTAGTAGTCGATGACGAAAATCGCGAAAACGAAGGCGACGTGATTTGTGCCGCCCAATTCGCCACCCCCGACAACATCAATTTCATGGCCGTGAACGCGCGGGGTTTGATTTGTCTAGCCTTGAGTGGCGAAAGGCTCGATCGCCTGGAACTGCCCCTGATGGTCAGCAAAAACACTGACAACAACCAAACTGCCTTCACCGTCAGCATCGATGCAGTCAACGGCGTCAGTACCGGCATCTCCGCCGAAGACAGAGCCCGCACCATTCAAGTCGCCATCCACCCGGACACCAAACCTCAAGACTTGCGCCGTCCCGGTCACATTTTTCCCCTGCGGGCGATCGACGGCGGCGTCCTCAAACGCGCCGGTCACACCGAGGCATCCGTTGACCTCGCCAGACTCGCTGGGCTGTATCCCAGCGGCGTGATCTGCGAAATTCAAAACCCCGATGGTTCGATGGCGAGGTTGCCCGAATTAATCGAGTACGCCAAAACCCACAACCTTAAAATAATCAGTATTGCTGACTTAATTAGCTACCGGCTCAAGCACGATCGATTCGTCCGCCGCGAAACCGTCGCCCAATTGCCCACTCAATTCGGCGAGTTTATGATTTACGCCTACCGCGACACCCAAGACAATTCAGAACACGTTGCTATTGTCAAGGGCGACCCGGCCGAATTTAAAGACAAACCCGTGATGGTGCGGGTGCATTCCGAATGCCTGACAGGCGATGCTTTGGGTTCCCTGCGCTGCGACTGCCGGATGCAACTGCAAGCGGCACTGAAAATGATCGAAAATGTCGGTTCTGGCGTCATAGTTTACTTGCGCCAAGAAGGTCGCGGCATTGGATTGGTAAATAAACTAAAAGCTTACTCACTGCAAGATTTGGGATTCGATACAGTCGAAGCCAACGAACGGTTGGGATTCCCCGCCGACTTGCGAAACTACGGCGTCGGAGCGCAAATGCTCAACGATTTGGGAGTTAAAAAAATTCGCTTAATTACCAACAACCCGCGCAAAATTGCCGGTTTGAAAGGTTACGGCATTGAAGTAGCCGATCGCGTCCCCTTACTAATTGAAGCCACAGATTACAACTCGATCTATCTGGCAACAAAAGCCGAAAAACTCGGTCATATGCTACTGCAAACTTATTTAGTAACAGTGGCGATTCAGTGGAACGAAACGAAGGAAGAAGGTAGAAGACATTCGTCAGAGGGAAAAGAGGAAGATTCTGCAATCCAAAATCGGTACGGACACCTCGAAAAACTGCGGCATTTGGCGGCTAACCAGCACTTGCTGCTGCAAGAAGAAGCGCGGCCGGTGGGAATAGCCCTTTTCGGAGAAGGCTCCCTCATTGTTCACCTAGGCTTCGATCAAGCCGGACTCGCAGGCCCCGATTGGTACCAAGATCCAAACCATCCTTACGTCAAGGCGATCGGCAAAATTCTGAGCGAAATCAGCACAGAGCCGAATTTGCAAACATTAGAAGTAATGGTTTCCTCCGGTGCAGATCCGCTCAAAACCCTGCAAGTCCAGCTCGATCGCGAAACCTTCCCCCTCGAACAAGTCGCGTCCGTGTGCGCCAAGCTTCAACCTCAAAAAATTTATAGTTTTGGTCCTATTTCCGATTCAGCCCTCGGAATGTCAAGCTAGGTTCAGCATTAAAGAGAGCGAATTTGACATGGAAATGAACGTTGGTGACTTTCTGCACCGACTCGACCTCAGGGGACAAGCACTTAAAGGCACCAACCTCGGAGGCGCGGAACTCCGGGGAGCAAACCTCAGAGGCACCGACCTCCGAGAAACCAACCTCAGCAACGCTATTCTCAGGTATGCAGACCTGATCGAAGCCGACCTTACGGGCGCCAATCTCAGCGGGGCAGATTTAGCTGAATCATTTCTCAATTTAGCTAACCTCACTAGAGCCGATTTGACCGGTGCTGTCCTCCGAGAAGCTACTCTCGTAGGAACAGAGCTCACGGGCGCCAACCTCAAACAAGCAAGTTTGATCAAGGCTAATTTAGTTGGAGCAAATCTCCACGAAGCCAACTTAACCAGAGCCAACCTCAGCGGAGCCGATTTGCGCGGTTCTCAGTTGAGCGGTGCCATTTTAGACAAGGCGGTATACAACAACCGGACTATCTTTCCCGATGATATTGATCCGGGTGCAATGGGAGCATTTTTGCTAGCTCCCAATGCTTCGCTCCCTGGCTTAAATCTGGCTAGGGTAGATTTGACCGAAGCCGATTTAAAAGGAGCCGATTTGCGGCGGACAAACTTATACAAAGCTATTTTATTTGGCGCAAAACTCGATCGGGCCAACTTAGCAGGAGCCAACCTCAGCGGAGCGGACTTGAGGGAAGCCAGTTTGAACGCCACGATTTTAGAAAAATCTGTTTATAGCAACCAGACTTTGTTTTCAGAAGGTATCGACCCCAGTCTGGGCGGAGCTTATTTAATTGCTCCCAATGTATCGCTGCAAGGGGTAAATTTAACCGGAGCCGACTTAAACGGGTCAGATTTAAGCGGAGCTAATTTGAGCGCTTCTAACTTAACTTCGGTCAATCTCAAAAATGTAGACCTCAGCAGAGCTAGCTTAAAAAAAGCTTACCTCAAAGGTGCAAACTTGGAGGGAACTGATTTAAGAGGAGCCGATTTAAGCGGCGCAATTTTACACCAAGTAAACTTGAGTTCTGCTGACCTCCGGGGTGTAGACTTAACAAGGGCTGACCTCAGCGGCGCTAATTTAAGGGATGCCGATTTGAGGGAGACAGATTTCACTGGAGCTACTTTGCTGTTCGCTAACTTGAGCGGGGCCGACTTGAGAGGTGTAGACTTGACAAAAGCTGACCTCAGCGGCGCTAAATTAAACGAAGCTGATCTCCGAAAAGCAGATTTGATGAGAGTAAATTTGGAGGGAGCAGATTTAACTGAGGCCGACTTGAGCGATGCTCATTTATTCCGAGTTAATCTCAGAGGTGCTAACCTGAAAGGTACTAACCTCAAAGGCGCAAGTTTAAAAGGGGTATTTTTGACTGACGCTTATTTGAGCGAAACGGATTTGACCGATCTACATCTGAGTCCGAGTTTTTTTGAATTGCCATTAGAATCGGAATGGTAATTAGTTGACTGTTAACAATCGAAAATCTAAAATAAAAAATCGCCCAGCGAAAATTGCTCGATTATAAAAAACTCCCTGAAAACCCTGTGACTTTAGTCCAGGGATGAAAGGGCATCGCAAGATTTATCCTGCCTACCAATTTCCCAACTATCAAATGCAGTAAAATTAATCAAGGGAGGTGAAAGTCAAATGTATGCAGTACAAAAAGATATCTGGCATTTAAAGGAATTCGACAAATTCATTGTAGAGCAACTGCTGAGATGGTCAAACAATCTGTTTAATGTCGGGACTTACGAAAGTCGGCAACGATACTTTAAAGACAAAAGTGCGGTTAAATATCCAGCCTTGTACAGGATTGCTAAAACTAACGATAATTACAGCTTACTTTACTCGCAAGTCGCGCAACAATCCCTTAAATCTGTTGCTGAATCTTTCAGCTCTTTCCGAGCCTTAGAAAGGTTAGCCAAAAAAGGGGAAATCAATCAAAAACCCAGATTGCCTAAGTACAGAACCCAAGGCGGTATGTACCAATTTTCCTATCCGGGACAAGCCTTAAAAATAGTCGGCAGTAGGGTAAGACTCCCTCTAGGAAAGCAAGGGAAAGAACACTTCGGAACAGATGCTCTCTGGATTCCACTACCAGAAAGGCTTAAGGGTTGCCAGATTAAAGAACTCAGGTTAATCCCTAGAAATGGTAAGGTCTGGATTGAATACGTCCATGAATCTCTTACCAAGCAAGCTCCTAGCTGTAGTCTCGAAGTAACAGGGATTCTGGGCATAGATCATGGTATCAACAACTGGCTAACTTGTGTTTCTAGCAATGGTAAGCCATTTATTATTGATGGTCATAAGCTGAAATCTTGGAACCAAGAGTTTAACAAACAAAAAGCCAGAGTTCAATCAGAACATTCCCGACATAAGCTACCTCAAGGTTTTTCGTCAAAAAGACTGCAACAGTTATCGGAAACTCGCGCCCCAAGAATGAGAGATGCGGTTAATAAAGCTGTCAGAAATATCATAGATTATTGCGAAAGTCACCAAATCAATGTCATAGCATTTGGTTGGAATAAAGGACAGAAACAAGAGCTCAATATGGGAGGAAAAACCAATCAGAACTTTGTCCAAATACCGACAGCTAAAGTCAAAGAAAGATTACAACAAGAATGCGACTCTCTAGGATGGAGATTTGTAGAACAGGATGAATCTTACACTTCAAAAGCCAGCGTGCGTTTCGTTCTGAAGAAACCCAGAAATGGGGGGATTTCAGGCTCTAAGAAGGTAATCCAATATGGATTGAGTTCGCACTTTAATCCCTTGTTAGATGACAACTTGTTCGTCTTGTGGGTGAGAACACTGTTCAAGTCCCATCCCGCAGGTGCAGCGGTGAAAGCATCACCCCTACGGTAGCGATTAGCCATCAATCCGTAAAGCGGGGTGAAAAGGCGGTAACTGGAAAACCTATTCTAGAATCCCGTCGAGCAGGAGTTTATGGGTAGCGAAAGCAAAGGTACATCCGAACCATCGTGAGAGAAAACCAGCGAAACAGGTTGATACGCTGGGAGTCCCAAAAGGGCAAGGATTGGTAATAAAGAGACTTCACCCTCAAT
This sequence comes from Microcoleus sp. AT3-D2, assembly GCF_036705715.1. Classification (NCBI taxonomy): domain Bacteria; kingdom Bacillati; phylum Cyanobacteriota; class Cyanophyceae; order Oscillatoriales; family Microcoleaceae; genus Microcoleus; species Microcoleus sp. AT3-D2. The sequence continues at coordinate 19,297 of NZ_JAUBVE010000098.1, forward strand.
TTACCACAGGGTTGGCAATTATTAGCTTGACCAACCAAGCACTCTGTAATAAACCCGGTGGAAAGTACCACCCTAAAAACTCTAAACAAAGACGAACAGGAACGAAATAACCTACCGTTTGCTCTCTGAAAAAGTCGATTTTCAGAGTAGGTGCTAACCAGATGCAACGGCAAGGAGAGATTGGGTCAAAAGCGAAAGCTCCCCTGTAACGAGGGAGATATGCAGACAGACCCACGGTGTCTCGGAAGATAGAGTCTCCAGTAGCAATGTAAAAGTCATGAGCACGGTAAAACCGATGTATGAATGGAACAAGACTCCCTGGCGAAAGCTGGAAAGAGTCGTGTTCAAGTTGCAGAAAAGAATCTATCAAGCCGCCAATCGTGGTGATATTAAGGCACTTCGCAGACTCCAAAAGTTGTTGATGAAGTCCAAGGCTGCAAAATGCTTAGCGGTTCGTAGGGTTACTCAGGATAACAAAGGAAAAAAGACGGCAGGTGTGGATGGTGTCAAATCACTAACCCCAAAGCAACGCCTTGACCTAATAGGTAATATAAACCTGAGTTCAAAGGTCAGCCCGACCAGGCGAGTATGGATTCCCAAGCCTGGTACAGAAGAGAAGCGACCTTTAGGAATCCCGACAATGAAAGACCGGGCATTGCAGGCGCTCGTTAAACTGGCACGCTTAACCAGAATGGGAAGCGCGATTTGAACCGAACCAATACGGGTTCAGACCTGGACGCTCGTGCCAAGATGCTATCGGGGCAATATTTAATGCGATTAGGTATAAGCAAAAATATGTGCTAGATGCCGACATCGCCAAATGCTTCGACAAAATCGACCATGAAGCACTGCTTAAAAAATTAAATACATTCCCGCTTTTACACCGCCAAATCAGGGCATGGCTCCGAGCGGGAGTGATGGACGGACAACAGTTGTTTCCAACACTTGAGGGTACGCCACAGGGTGGAGTCATTTCTCCACTACTGGCTAATATAGCTCTCCACGGGATGGAACATCGAATTAAGGAATTTGCCAAAACCTTGGACATCAAAAAGCCAAAAGGAAAAGGACAAATAAGCTGGCAACAGAAATGTAGAAGCATATCCTTAATAAGATACGCCGATGACTTCGTAATTCTCCACGAAGACTTAACCGTCGTTCAAAAGTGTAAAGAGATCATCTCTGAATGGTTAAAAGGCATGGGTTTGGAGCTAAAATCCAGTAAAACAAGGATAGCTCACACAATGAGCAGCCATGATGGACAATCTCCAGGATTTGATTTCCTGGGGTTTAAAGTCAGGCAATATCCATCTGGCAAATACACTAGCGGGAAAAATCCCCAAGGTGAATTACTGGGTTTCAGCACAATCATCACCCCAAGTTCAGCAAAAGTTAAAATACACCTCAAAGAAATCGCAAGAGTAATAGACATCCACACAGTTAAATCTCAATCAGATTTAATTAAGAGGTTGAATCCTCTAATTATAGGGTGGGCTAACTATTACCGAACGGTTCCAAG
>NZ_JAUBVE010000099.1:0-20638 GCF_036705715.1 Microcoleus sp. AT3-D2
AATTGTCTCAGATTTCTATAATATTTCATTCTTTCTTCTCGATTTCTTTCTTTATAGCGAAGTTCTTTTTTTTTTTTTGTAATTTTCAATTTTTTTAAGGCATAGCAGATGGCACTCGGTCTGACGGAGAAAGTTTTTGCTCTTTCTACTAATCTTGCTTCCGGATTTTTTTCAACATCTTTTTTGAGGGCTTCCCAATCTAGCTTTCGTTGACGGTGAGTGACCTGAGTTGGTCGAAGGTCTTCCCAACGAGCGATCTATAAATTGTTGCTCTTCCTAACTTAAATATGGCGGCAGCTTTCGTTATACTCCCTCCATTTTCTACATAATTGACTACTTTTTGTCTGAGGTCTAGACTGTAAGCCATTTTTTTTTAATTAACTATTTTTATCGATTTTATCATGATCTTGCCTCTGTCTCACATTTATTTGAAATGACTATATGTAACAGTCCTAGACGCACACAGACCAAAGAAACCGGGTTTTTACTGAATCTGCGGGCTACAATCAAGAATTTCCGTAAAAAAACCCGGTTTCTGAGCTCCCATGCGTCCATGACTGTTGATATAAAATCCGGTTGCACTGGAATTATTTGTTTGTTAAATTTGGTCAAGTTCGCAGTTGCGTTTTTTTCGCCACACCGCAACTGCGAACTTTTCCTACTTCATTAAAGCAGCGCCGCGGTTGTAAAGTTCTCGCGCGTAATCAGTCCAAGTTCCCTGTCCCCAATAGCGGAAACAGCTTGTTTGTAGCAGCAAGTTGTAAAGCAAAGCTTGTTGGTATTCAAACTGCTTGGTAACTGAAGCATCTTGCTGCAACAGCGGGTCGTATTTTTTGTGAAATGCAGCGCTGAGTAGATTCATCGGTTCCAAGACATTTTCGTAGCCTTTGACCCAACTCAAATCGTTAGTCCAAGAAGCGCCATCCATGTGAAAATTGTGGTCTGTTTGCTTGAGTTGTGCGATCGCACTTTCCACTTTTTCCGGTGTCGCACTATCAGGATCGACTAGCTGCCAGATTTTGTGCTGGTTAATCCCTTGACAAACAGGATAATCATCAGGATTAACGCCCGCCGCTTCAATCATCTCCAAATATTCAGTGCCGTTTAAACCAACAACACCGGATTTTCCCCCGCCTTGTTCGCGGTTTTCGTGCCAAGCTTTGACAAAAGCGCTGGGAAATTCATTCATCATCACGCCGCCATTTTCGCCGTCAGCAATCTGAGTCACTAAAGAAGGAATTGTGACATTGCCAATTTGTTGTTTATTGCGTCCTTTGGCTTCGTAATATGGCTGCATTTGACCGACTAATTTTGTATCGGAACCTTGGGTTTTAATCAATGCCGTGATGCTAATAGTTTCGCCCCGAGAATTCCGGGCAACCAAACGGTTGGGAATGTATTTTTGGTCTTGCGACAATCCCGAACCGTCGGGATTTTCTACAGAATGTTCTTGCACCATCAGCCAGCGGTAGCCGCATTCTTTCAAAGCTTTGATGTATTCGTACAGTGTATCTGGGTGATTGGGAAAGTGCATTTCTGGGGGCGAAAAACCTTTGACGCGCTTGAGGGCATCTATGCCAAAAATGGCTGCAAAATGATGTTGCCATGCTTGAATTTGGAGTTTGATGTCGGGAATGGGAGTTGAGGGAATGACGGCGTGACTCCACATTGTCCCCAGCCATTCTACGTGAGGTTGATATTGAGGTTCGCAGGTAATCCGCTTGAGATTATCAAAGATATCGTCGCGTCCCATTTGGCGCAATCCCCACAATAAGTTGCCCGAATAATCGAGCATAATTCGCGGGTTGCAGCCTTCAGCAATCAGTTGGGGGATGAATTCTCCCATGCGAGAATAGCACCAAGCAAAGACTGCGGCGTTGTGGTTGTCTCCTTGGTTGGGATGTTCAAACATATTCTGGAGATTGCTGATCAGTTCGCCGTTTGCACCGGCAGGAATGGTGGGTTGGTGCATATGCAGGGCGCAGGCAAATCCGGCTTGAATGTTTTCCAGGCGCAGATTTGTGGTAGGTAGAAAGATTGGTTCGTTGCTATTGGCTGCGACATTAATTTCTGCTTCGGAGCCGCAAATATTGGGTAATCCTGAGTTGATTTCTTGTAAAATGGGTAAATTGGGAGATTGTGCGATCGCAGGCATAAATTTTTCTCAACAATTGTGGAGGGGCGCTGTCTGCTATTGCTAAGATAGCTAGATACTTTAACAGTAGCAGAGGATGTCTGCCAAAGATTAATTTCACAAGATTAGTCCGGGAGCGCAGAAGCCCCAAAGCTTGGGTAAAATGTTTAACACATTTCACGTAAATAGGCTAGGTAAATTATGAAATACGAAATCAAGCTTTTGGAACCAACGGATTTGTGGTACGTCCAAAATAACATCAATCCAGAAACCAATAAATTTTACCATCCCACTAAAAATATTCCGTTGGTTCAGCAAGCGGAAATTAACTTGAATAATTCGGGAGTGATAATTCAAAAAGGTGCGCTGCATTGGTGTATGGGGAAATTGACTTCCGGTGTTTATAAAACGGATAACCGTTTGAAAGATATGTGGGTATCTTTAACAACGGAAATGGATTACAACGCTCCCGTATATCAAGGGACTGGTACGGTGAAACTGGAACCGAGACAAAAAGGTCATTTCCTGCATTATACGCCGATCGACCTTTCGGATGCGGAGGAGTGGGAGTTTGATGACGGTGTATTTCAGTTTTGTTCAGACAATGTAGTTATCGGTGCTAAAAAACTGAAATTCCGACAAGTGGCTGCTTCTAATGACGGTAGGTGGAGAATTGCTGTTACAGCTTTGCGCGAGCAAAAAGCTACTGTTGTAGCTGCTACAAGTTCACCTGCTAAGATTGTCGAACTCAGACAAGGTGAAACTTTGATAGCTGATTGCGATTTGGTGAAAGGATTTACCAAGGGGATTGAAGAAGATTATCGAAAATTAGGTCATTTTGGCAAAGGCGGTGGGGAGGGTTATGTTTGGTTTTATCAGGGAAAAGGTAAATTATTAATATGTGAAAATGATGCTATGGGTTTGGGATAACTTGTTGCATTTTTGTCGAGCGTTATGAGATTTATGAGTGGTATTTATGTAAGATAAGGAGGAAGAAACATCGCACACAAATTTGCAGGCATGAAAGTGTCTGAGATTCTCAAAGGTAAAAAAGGTAGTATAAAACAAGCACAGCTTCCGGCAAGTTCGCCAAGTGGGGAAGAATTTAGCGAAATGATATGGGAGCAAATAGAAAGAGGTGCTCAAGAAAATATCTCCGCCTTTAGGATGGTTCGCAAATTGTTGAGCGATCGGAGATTTGATAGATGAAAAATAATGGATTTGACCAACTAATATTATTTTTGCAAAAGTTGAAAAAACAGGCGATCGATTACAGTTTAGCGCATCATCGGGATGAAGCTATGATGGTAATTGTAGCTGTACCTGGGGAACGGTGGGAAATTGAATTTTTGAGTGATGGTTCGGTGGAGGTAGAGAAGTTTGTCAGTAATGGAGAAATTGTTGGAGAAGAAGCTTTGAGTGAGTTATTCGATCGCTATTCGGAACTAGACGAGACAAATGCCGATTTGACTCAAAAGATTGAGTTGACAAATGCGAGAAGATGAGTTATGTTTTGCGGAATTTGCGATCGAGTTGCAGCAATGCCGAAACGATATCGCCGATCGCAACCGCCGCAAATTCGGCTTCTGGGAGCCCGATCGCCCTTTTATTCCCAATGACCGACTTGCTTATCTGCCGAGAAATCATATACTTTGTCAAGTTAAGAAAATATTTTTTTGATTCATCCAGGAGCGAGAAAAAAAATGTACATAGTACAAATTGCCTCGGAGTGCGCCCCCGTCATCAAAGCAGGAGGTTTGGGCGACGTAGTTTACGGTTTGAGTCGGGAGTTACAGAATTCCGGCCACTGCGTCGAGATTATTCTACCGAAGTACGACTGCATGAGGTACGACCACATTTGGGGACTTCACGAGGCATACCGAGATCTGGCTGTGCCCTGGTACGGCGGCGAAATCCTCTGTGATGTCTTGTGCGGCTGGGTACACGGGCAGTTGTGTTTTTTCATCGAACCTCGCTCTCAAGATAACTTTTTTAATCGCGGCTGTTATTACGGCTGCAATGACGACAATATGCGGTTTGCATTTTTCAGCAAAGCCGCTTTGGAATTTTTGCTCAGAAGCAACAAGCGTCCCGATGTGATTCACTGTCACGATTGGCAAACTGGTTTGGTTCCAGTCCTGCTGTTTGAAATTTACAAATACAATTGGATGGAATATCAGCGAGTCTGCTATACCATTCACAATTTCAAACATCAAGGCATGGGAGGTAGCGATATTTTGCAAGCAACGGGTTTGCACAGACCGGATTATTATTTTGAGTACGATCGCCTGCGAGATAACTTTAACCCTTTTGCTATCAACTTTATGAAAGGTGGCATTGTTTACTCGAACTTTGTCACCACAGTTTCGCCGCACCACGCTTGGGAAGCTCACCTCGGCGAGTTTGGCTACGGTTTGGGCCACACTTTGCATTTGTATCAAGAGAAGTTTCGCGGGGTGCTCAACGGCATCGATTATGATGTGTGGAATCCCGAAAGCGATCGCTATATTCCGCACCACTACACTAAGGATGATTTGGCAGGAAAAGCCAAAACTAAAAAAGCTTTGCGCGATCGGCTGTTACTGCGCGATGCTGACAAGCCTATTATTACCTTTATCGGTCGTTTGGACGACCAAAAAGGTGTTCATCTCGTCCACCATGCAATTTATTACTCTCTGAGTAAGGGAGCGCAATTCGTGCTTTTGGGTTCCGCGACGGAAGGGGGAATTAACGCGCATTTCCAGCATGAAAGACAGTTTTTAAATGATAATCCCGACTGCCATTTAGAACTAGGTTTTAATGAGGAACTGTCGCACTTAATTTACGCGGGTGGGGATATGATTGTGGTTCCCAGTAATTACGAACCCTGCGGGCTGACTCAGATGATCGGCTTGAGGTACGGCACTGTTCCTGTGGTGCGGGGAGTTGGCGGTTTGGTGAATACTGTGTTCGATCGAGATTACGACACCCGCCACCTCCCGGAAGAACGCAACGGTTACGTGTTTTACCAAACCGACTACTCGGCTTTAGAGTCGGCGCTCGATCGGGCGATCGGATTGTGGTATGACTATCATGATGAATTTGAAAAACTCATGCTTCAAGGCATGAATTGTGACAATTCGTGGAACTATCCAGCTAAAGACTATGTGGAAATTTACGAGCTAATTAGACACAAATAATCCGTAGGATGCCAGTGTGCAACTTACTAACTGTAGGGTGTACACTGTAGCCAGCGTCTTGGTGGCTGTTGAGCCTGGTCGAGAATTCGGGTAGTTGATACATGGCGGTGACGCGAATCGCTTGGGAGATGGCTGTTGCTTTTTTTTTTGAGGGCGCGAGGTTTTTTAATGAATCTTTTTAAATTTACCTATGGGCTAAATCTAATAAAATCTCTGGAGGTTGTTGTCCCTCGCAATTAGTAAAAGCACTGTCTGCCCTCAAACAGCAGACAGTCAGAAACCTACAGGGGATAGGGCTGGGGAGTTTTTGGAGATGTCTATTGCAAACAAGTGTTGTGATACTTAGTCAGCAAAAATCTGTGTCATAAATTCAGTCCTGGACGCATCAAAACCTTCATAAGCAAATAAATTTTTTGGCGTTGCATAATAGCGCCATGATTTTGATTTTTTTGTGGGATGGGCCCAGGAACCCGAAGGCGTGTATTTTCAGACCAGGCCGGACACCCTACAATAATCATCCTCAAATTGAGCAACGCCAATTTTTTACCTAATCTGCAGGCTACCACAAAGTCTTTTCGTAAAAAAATTGCCGATTGAGCGAAGTCGAGACCGGATTTATGACCACGGGTGCGTCACCCCTAAAATAGTTACGCTTTTGATCATCAAATAAGAATTACTTGCATTAATATAGTAAAACACTGACTATAGATGGCTGTAGATAGACCATCGTGTCAATTACCAGATGAAAAAATCTATCATTATAGAACAATGAGCATTTCTCGGCGTATTTTTCTTGCCAGCGGTACAGCAATGGCTGTCGTGGCAGTGGGGGAAATAACCAAAAAAGCCCCTGTCGCAGCCCAAACCGGCACTCTCAACCTTTATTCAGCACGTCACTACGACACTGATAATGAGTTGTACCAAAGCTTCACCAAAAAAACTGGGATCAAGGTTAACCTCGTTGAGGCGGATGCTGACCAACTAATTGAACGGATCAGAAGTGAAGGTGCTAATAGCCCCGCTGATGTTTTCCTCACGGTTGATGGTGGGCGTTTATGGCGGGCGAAACAAGCCGGTATTCTGCAACCTGTTTCTTCAAAAGTGCTGACATCGGCAATCCCAGCAAGTTTGCGAGACCCTCAAGGTTTCTGGTTTGGTCTATCGCGCCGGGCACGGGTGATTGTTTATAACAAAAGCAAGGTGAACCCTGCCCAATTGTCAACCTATGAGGCGCTGACAGAACCTCGGTGGAAAGGCAAAGTTTTAGTGCGATCGTCCACTAATATCTATAATCAGTCTCTGGTTGGGGCTATGTTAGCCGCTCATGGAGCTCAAAAAACAGAAGCTTGGGCGCGAGGATTGGTGGCTAATTTTGCGCGTCCTCCAGAGGGAAATGATACAGCGCAAATCAAGGCTGTTGCTGATGGGGTAGGCGATATTGCCATTGTTAATACCTATTATGTAGCTCGCTTAATGAAATCGAAAGATCCAGCAGACCAGGCGATCGCGGCGAAAGTAGGTGTATTTTTCCCGAACCAGCGCGATCGCGGTACCCACGTCAATATTAGTGGTGCCGGTGTAGTCAAAACCTCCCGTAACAAAGCAGCCGCGATCAAATTCTTAGAACACCTAGTCACTCCCGAAGCGCAACAAATTTTTGCCAGGAGTAATTACGAATACCCTGTGGTTTCAGGTGTGGCGATCGATCCTGCAGTTGCCAGTTTTGGTACATTCAAATCTGACCCTCTTAACCCTGATGTGTATGGCAAAAATAACCCCGAAGCTTTAAAGATTTCCGATCGCGCCGGATGGAAATAGAGGCTTTTTGAACAAAAAGCTACTCTTTGTGATTCGGCGGTTGAAACCGCCGAATCCAATCAACTTTAATTTTTAATTTTACCATCCGGCATTATAGCGCCTTTCAGGTTTGCCCCTTTCAGGTTTGCCCCTGTCAAATCAGCACTATTTAAGTCAGTTTCACTTAAATTGGCATTACTAAGATTGGCATTATTCAGTTTAGCCCCTCGCAAAAAAGCCCCCTTGAGATTTGCATTACTCAAATCAGCATTTGTGAGATCAGCGGCAGATAAACCTGCTTTTTCCAGAGAAGCACCTTTTAAATTTGCACCTTTGAGATTGACGCTATCGAGTAAGGCTTCATTAAGTTTGACCTTTTCTAGCATAGCACCTTCCAACTTAGCACCATTGAGATTAGCGCTGGTTAAATCCATGTCACTTAACTTGGTATCAGTCAGATCACATCCTGGACATTGCTTAGTTTTTTGTAATGTTTCGAGGGGACCAGCCGCCTGTTTTTGGCATCCAAAGGTGACAAAAATAGTAAGCAGTAAGAAAGAGATTGTGCTAGTAGTGCGGATAAACATTGCTAAGTTTTTATTACTCATCTTGATTTTCAAAGGAATAAAGGCAACAGTTAACTGTTAACTGTTAACTGTTAACTCTGTTGAAGACTTGCGCGATCGCGCAATTTTCCAACTTAATAAAATAACCGGTAACATCCCCACTAAAACAATTGCCAATGCTGGGCCAGAAGCTTCAGCCAATCGCTCATCTGAGGCAAGTTGATAAGTTCGCACAGCCAAGGTATCAAAGTTAAACGGTCTAATAATTATAGTAGCAGGTAACTCTTTCATTACATCAACGAATACTAACATCATGGCAGTTAGTAGACCTCCGGTCATCATTGGTGTATGAACTGTAACTAAAGTTTGCATCGGGCTATAACCCAAACTTCTCGCCGCATCATCTAAATTAGGCTTAATTTTGCTCAAACTTGACTCTACCGCATTTAAAGAAACAGCTAGGAAGCGAACTATATAGGCAAATACCAAAGCTGCGATCGTACCACTTAACAACAAGCCTGTAGAAATTCCCCAGTTTTCACGCATCCAACTATCAAATAGATTGTCAATTTTTCCAATGGGAACCATAATCCCCACTGCAATCACAGAACCAGGTACAGCATAGCCCATTGCCGCAACTCTCGTTCCTAACTGCACTCCTAGATTAGGATATAACCGTAAGCCATAAGCCATAATCAAGGCAATAACTACGGCTAAAATTGCTGTCAGTGTTGCCAAAATTAAACTATGACGGGCAAAGATCCAAAAACGTTCATCTAAAGTGAGTTGCCAATTAGCTAATGTCAACTTGACTAAAAGACCTGCTGGCAATAAAAAACCCAAAAATAGCGGAATAAAACAAGCCATTACCGCTAAAATCTCCCGAATTCCTTTAAGCTGATAAGTTTGCAGTTGGCGATACCGACTGCTAGCTTGATAATATTTAGTCCTACTGCGCGACCAGCGTTCTACTAAAATTAAACCCAGAACAAATAGTAATAGCAGCGCAGCTAATTGATTGGCCGCAATTCGTTCTCCCATGCCAAACCAAGTCCGATAAATACCTGTGGTGAATGTATCAACTCCAAAATACTGAACAGTGCCATAATCGTTGAGAGTTTCCATCAAAGCCAGTGCTAAACCTGCTACAATTGCGGGTCTAGCCATTGGTAAAGCAACTGTAATAAAACTCCGCCAAGGGCTACAGCCCAGTATTCTACTAGCTTCTAGGGTACAAGTTGATTGCTCCAAAAATGCAACCCTTGTTAATAGGTAGACGTAGGGATATAAAACTAAGATTAGCATTAAGATTGCTCCAGGGAGCGATCGCACGTTAGGAAACCAATAGTCTCCATAACTCCAGCCAAAAATATAACGCAAAGCAGTTTGAACTGGGCCTGAAAATTCTAAGAAGTCTGTATAAGTATAAGCTAGCACATAAGCTGGGGCCGCTAAGGGTAATAGTAATGCCCATTCAAATACGCGACTGGCCCGGAAGCGACACATTGTTACTAGCCATGCACATCCTACGCCAATCACGACAACACCAAAGCCTACACCGATCATTAACAATAAAGAGTTGACGATATAACGGGTTAAAACTGTATCGGTTAAATGTTGCCATGTATCTTTAGCTTCAAAAAAGATACTGGATAAGACACTGATCACTGGTATGGCGATCGGCAATGCTAAAGCGATAACCGCCAGTGTCCACCCACTAGCGGATAAACCGCGTAAGGTCAATAGCCATTGGATTGTCCGGATTCCTGTTTGCTGTAGTGATTTTTGGGAATTTTTCATTGCTAGTAAAAAGTCTAGCCTGCTATTTTATCAGTAGGTGTAAACATTTGTCAAGCCTTTATGATAATTAATCTCACTAAACTGGTTTATTGTAGAATAGTAAGTTGTTGATTATTTATAGCAATAATGGCTCGACCGATAATTCTGCATTTGGATGGTGTAACAAAACAGTATGCCCAAGCAGCATCACCGGCGGTGGCATCTGTCACCCTGACATTACATCAAGGAGATATACTGGGGTTGTTGGGGCCATCCGGTTGTGGGAAAACAACGTTGCTGCGGTTAATTGCTGGTTTTGAACAGCTACAAGCAGGGACGATCGCTCTAGCAGGAAAAACTGTAGCCAGTGTTAATATGTCAGTGCCGCCGGAACAGCGAGACATTGGTATGGTGTTTCAAGACTATGCACTCTTCCCCCATTTGACAGTCGCGAAAAATGTAGCTTTTGGCTTGACGCATCAAGGAAAAGAGTCAAAGCATAATATTCAGAAAGGTGTCACCGAAGCATTAGCGTTGGTGGGATTAGAAGGATTGGAAAACCGTTATCCCCATGAATTATCGGGGGGTCAGCAACAGCGAGTAGCCCTGGCCCGTGCTTTAGCCCCTAGGCCTGCGATTATTTTACTAGATGAACCATTGAGTAATTTAGATGTACAAGTACGCTTAAGATTGCGTCAGGAAGTCCGCGAGATTCTCAAAGCAACGGGAACCTCTGGTGTATTTGTCACCCACGATCGCGAAGAAGCACTTTCGATTTCAGATTGGGTAGCGGTGATGCGTCAAGGCAAATTAGAACAGTTTGGCACTCCAGAGGAAGTTTACCGAGAACCAGCATCTCGATTTGTGGCTGAGTTTGTGACGCAAGCTAATTTTGTTTCTGCATCGCTAAAGCAGGATTTTTGGGAAACAGAAGTAGGTTGTTTTGCTGTTAAAGGAGATTCATTTGTCAAAGTTCCTTGTGATGTTTCTACTGAAGGAGAATTGATGATCCGACAGGAAGATTTAAGTTTATACTTAGATGAAGATTCGGCTGTTGTGATTTGCGATCGCCAATTCTTAGGCAGAGAAAATCGTTATTGTTTAAAAACACCTTCTGGCGAAAAGTTATATGCACTCACAACCACAGGAAATGTTTTTCCCATTGGTTCTAAAGTTCGGTTATCTTGTGGTGAGAATTCTCCCTTAGCTTTCTTTGTCGGTAAGCCTAAGCCATAGCTAATTGCTAATTGCTAATTGGGAAAAAATCCTCCCCCTCTGCCAACGGTAGAAAATCATCATTATAGATAGAAGTTGAAGAATGAAGAGATTAGAAATTTTTACGCTCGCTAGTTGCATGGTTATTCATGCTGTAACTGGAGCAGTAGCTAGGCCATTTGAGAGAAAAGTAGTAAATTGTGAGTCAACAGTTCAAGGTATCTGGCTTAAGCCCGGACGCTATGAACTTCTCCTAGAGACGGGTGGTGGCTCTGGTGCGACTTACAATAATTTCTACACTTTTGCTTCTGATCGAATTAGTAGAGATCAGCTTATTGCAAAAATAGCATTCACATTCTATTTTTCAGGCGGACGATGGGTAGAGAATAACTTCGTTGAATAGGCTAATGGTCAAAAGGAAGGAGTTAAATATAAGGGTCTTAATTCTAGCTTTTATAAATTTGAGTACAGTTTTGAGAAGGGTGGATATCTTCGTTGCATTCATGTAAGTCGAGACTGAAATTAAAACCGTCTCAACAATCTGCCGACTCCCCAAAACCTTCACCATTCAACTTTCCGCAACCTGAACCGCGAAACCTCATCTTTCTTTGCCATCGCCGCGATCGCTTTTTCCAAAATTCGTATTGACAATGTAAATACGCCATGCTTATACTATGAAACATGGATGTGTCTTTCGTGCTCAATGGCATTACGTTTGTTTGGAATAACGAGAAGGCTTGGAACAACCCTATAAAGCATGATGGGATTACATTCCAGCAAGCCGCTGAAGCCTTTTTCGATCCCTTTCTCGTTGTTGTCGATGCTAGCGGCAATGACGAAGCGCGAGATGCTGTGATTGGACTTGATAGCCGATGGAATTTGCTATATGTAGTTCACATCGAGCGTGAAGAGAGTGTAATTCGGATCATTTCAGCACGTAAAGCAACTCGTCAGGAGCGAACAGAGTATGAAGGTTGAAGCATTAAAAAAGCGACTCGATCGCAATCGTCCCATGACCAGCGTGACAATTCGCATTCCTGAAGATGTCGTAGAAGATCTCAAACGGATTGCGCCACTGTTAGGCTTTTCAGGATATCAGCCCTTGATTCGCGCTTACATCGGTCAAGGATTACGCATAGATTTGGAGCGATTTGAGGGCGATGCGACGATCGGAGCCTTGATTTCAAGTTTGAAGCGTCGAGGTGTCAGCGATGAGATTATTAGTGAAGCCTTAAGTGAAATCGCTCAGACTTAGGTGATTAGGAAAGTCTTTTAGGCATATTTGTTACAGCGATAATAGATTAAAATACAATTTCTAGTTTAAGAATGTGGTAGCTATAACTGAGTTACTTGAACGTGAGATCGCTCGATTGAAGACTTTGCCTAATGATGAGCAAGATGCGATCGCACTTTTTCCACCGACAGCGACAAAGCCTGATCCACTTGCTCTACGGTTAAACCCATTGCCAGCAGTTGGGGAATCGCATCCCGTTGGGTTTGCTCTTCTGATCGATCGCCAATATGCCGCCAACCGCGTCAGCAACAAATTCCCCTCGCTATCCCACCAGCGTCACCATTGCTGAGTCTGATTTTGATAACTGCCTTCCCATAGGCCCAATTGTACTCCTATAAGTTCGATCGGCTAGTGAAGGAAACAATATTACAAAATAAAAGCCTTTCATCCCCGGACTAAAGTCACCGGGATGAAAGGCTTTTGCACGTTTTGATCAGCCTTCAATCTTGTTGGTTTGACAGATTTAAGCTAATTTTATTGAAAGGAAAGTATGTTAATTTTCGGACTTCTGTCCTTGAGCTTCTCGCACAGAAACTTCTGCATCCGGCTGATTCAGAGCCATTTCTAGAGATTTTGCAATCTCGACTGACTCAGGAGTACGCTTAGAAAATCCCCAGACAAACATCAAGACGATACTGGAAACTAGCAGCCATTGCGGAGGAACTAAATCGGGATTAATTACTTTCACCAACAACCGCATTCCCACGAACCCAACTGTGATGTAACCAGCACTTTCTAGGTGAACGAACTCATCCAGCCAGCGGATGAACAACCCGGCCATGAATCGCAGAGCAATAATTCCAATAGTAGCGCCTGTTACGACGATAAAAGTGTTATCAGAAACAGCGATCGCAGTAGTAACGCTATCCAATGAAAACGCTAAATCCGTAAAAGCAATCATGGGAATTGCTTGCCACACAGTCGCAAATCTGGGCCCGTGATGTTCTCCTTCGGAGTCTGTCTCTGAAGTAAAATGTTGGAAAACAAGCCACAGCAGGTAAAGAGCACCCAGCAGCTCAAACTGCCAGTATTGGATCACCCAAGTAGCCGTTAAAATTAGGGCGATCCGCAGTACAAAAGCAATTATCAAACCCAAGTTGAGAGCTTTTTGCTGATCCTTGGCATCTTCCAAACCTTTAGAAATAGACGCCAGGGCGATCGCGTTGTCAGCCGAAAGTACAGCCTCCAAAGCCACCAAAACCAACAATAATAAAAAGCCGTCAACTCCAAAATTGGGTGAAGCGTCGAGAAATTGATCTAGCATTAACTATTTTGTGCACCTAAAAATGGCAAGGGTCGAGCGCAGCGCAAATTACCCGCTCTGTCTAACATTAGTGTCACCTTCACTTAAATCTTAACCTAACGCGGTAATTCTGTGGGAGGCGATCGTCCGAACAACGTCCGAAGGAATCAGTCCCTGGAAACAAGGAAAAATTCTCCCCCTCCGACACTCAAAAACTGCGCCACTGGGCCACTGCGCCACTGGGCCACTCCTCCCCGGACGCACCATTTGTGTTGCAAGTTGTAACAAATGATTCCCAAAAGCGCCAATTTGTCTCAAATTGGTGAAAGCTCGTCCCCGCGAAAAGGAGTTTTGCGAATATGTCTTTAACAGATACCCAAGTCTACGTAGCGCTCGTAATTGCTTTGATTCCCGGAATCTTGGCTTTCCGGTTGTCAACTGAACTGTACAAATAGTTTCCAGACACCAGTTGCGAACCGCAAAACGCCTGCCTGACCAGTTAAATCTCTCGCATTACAGATACAGACAATTGCTGCCACAGTGCAGTAGATTGTTTGTGTTCAGCAAGACGAGACTGCAAGGGCAGGCATTTTTGTGGGGAAATTCCGTCTTCAGGCGTCACCTTTGTCTCAACAATTTTGGCTGTCAGCACCCTGACAAACAGCGGCGAGTGTGCGTTAAGCTCAGAATTTGCTCTGTTGAACTCTAAAACGTCAGTCTCAGGTATTTGAAAAAAAATTATGCAAGCGATTCAACCCACCGTTACCCCACTGCGTCCTGTAAAAAACTCCCCTCGGGTTACTCCTCGTCGCAGCAGCAGCCGCCAGCGTTCCTACCCTCACCAAACCCTCGCGGCCGAAACAGGAGTCAAGTTAGCAGTCAACATGGTACTTTCAGTCTGTGCCACTTCTGCTTTGCTTCAGCTTTGGCCTCACTACCGGGCCGTGCAAGAAAAATTGCACGAAATCCAAGCTGAAGTCAATCTTACCCAAGGGCGAGTAAATAAGTCGCGATCGGACTTTAACCGCTACTTTGACCCTAGTCTTACTAAAACTGTGATGCAAGAGCAAAGCAATCGATCTGACCCCCAGCAGCGTCCGGTGATTTTGCAGGAACCCGAAGTACCCGAAGCCGAGGAATCAACCCCGCAACCTTAAGGGAACAGGAGTTTTGGGTTTTGATATCACGTCCGATAGCATCATTCTTTTATGTCATTGCTTCGCACAGCGAACAATGACAGATGAATCTGTCGGACGTGATATCACTTTTGAGTTAAAGAGTTTTTAGGATCATTGTTGCCTGTCCTTGCGAAGGAAACACAGAGACAGACATATACCTGTGTATGAGGCCCTGTTGCAAGCTCAAAACTTCAAACTCCGGCTTATACTGACTTTGCCAGCACGGTTTTTTCTTTAAGTAGTTGCAGTGCAGCTTGATATTGCAAGTCTGCTGCGGTGCCAATCTGATCGCGCGCAATGGGATCCAAAGGCACTACGCGATCGGGCGAAATCCCCAGCTTGTTAATATCTTTATGGTTCGGTGTCTCGTACTTAGCAACAGTCACGGCTAACCCGGAACCGTCAGACAAATCAAACAGTGACTGAATCAGCCCTTTGCCAAAAGTCTTTTCTCCTACCAGTTGAGCTCTGCCGTTATCTTGCAGCGCACCAGCCAAAATTTCGCTAGCACTGGCACTTCCCTTGTTCACCAAAACAATGAGCGGATCGTTAGTTAGGGCTTGTCCATAGGCTTCAAAACTGCCGAGAATGCCTTGTCTGTTCACCGTGTAGACGATCGTCCCGGAATCGAGCCACAGGCGGGCAATTTCAATCCCTGCTTGCAACAGTCCGCCCGGGTTGTTCCGCAGGTCGAGAATGTAGGCGGCGGCTCCTTGTTTTTCCAAGCGGTCGATCGCGTGAGCGACTTCCTCAGTAGCGTTAGCACTGAATTGACTCAAGCGAATGTAGCCCACCGGCAAATTTTCCGACCCCGACTGCAATTCGGCGTAAACCGGATTCAGAGCAATGCGATCGCGCACTAGCTCAATTTCCTCAGCAGCGTCCCTTCCCTCGCGCCCCAAGGTCAAGGTAACGGGAGTGCCGATGCGGCCGCGCATTCGAGTTGCAGCCTCGTCTAGGCTCAATTCTGAGGTAGGAGTGCCATCAATTTTCAGAATGCGATCGAGGGGTTGGATACCAGCTTTATCCGCCGGTGAGCCGGCAATCGGAGCCACCACTGTCAGGGTATTTGTCTGGGGGTCGATCGCAATTTGCAGCCCCACACCCGTCAATTCTCCCGAAGTGTTGACCTGCAAGCTGCGGTACTGTTCGGGTTTCAGCAGTCGAGTGAAGGGGTCGTCGAGATTCGCCAGCATCCCCTGAATCGCCGTGTAAGTCTGCTGTCTGTCGTTGAGCGGTTGCTTGACAGCTTTTTCGCGAATCGACCACCAGTTTTTAGAGTTGAATGTGTCATCCACATAAGAGCGGTTGACAATTCGCCAAGCTTCGCTCAAAAGCTGCTGTTCAGGAGTTAGGGCAGCAGCAGGCTGCGCCCACGCGCCTAGAACCAGGGCGACTTGGAGGAAAAGTACAATAGCAATCTGGAAAACTCGTCTGTGCATGATTGTTCCGTAAAATACCAGTAAGTATTACATTTTATGTATTTTACGTTTGTACGCTGGGAAGCCTGTTGCAGATTTAACTCGCCTTTTGAACGATCGCGAGCGTTCAAGAGGCACTTGTAAATAAATATAAGCGATCGCAGCTAACTCCAATCTCATCGGCACTGACGGGGACGACAGCCTCTCCGGCGACAGCGGCAGCGATACAATGGCCGGCAAACGTGGCAATGATACTCTCAGCGGTTTGGGCGTTAACGACTGGATACAGGGCAATCAAGGCAATGATTCCCTCGACTGTGGCGACGGCGATGACACTGTTTATGGCGGCAAAGAAAGCGATAATTTGTTGGGCAATAATGGCGAAGATATCCTGTTTGGAAATCGCGGTCAAGATAGCTTGAGTGGAGGTGAAGGCAATGACAGTCTTTACGGCGGTCAAGCTAGCGATATTCTGCTGGGCGGTAACGGATCTGATTTTACCAGCGGTGAAAACGGCGATGACATTTTGATAGGAGGAAATGGGAGCGATCGCTTCTTAATTTTAGCCAATTATGGCAGCGATATCATTTTTGATTTTGAAGCCAATATCGACTTCCTCGCACTTGCTTAAACTTTAATTTTCTCGCAACTCTCTATTATTCCTAGTAACAATTCAACTTTAATTAGACTGGCAGCAACTAACCAAATTATAGCTACTCTCAATGGAGTATCAGCCAACCAAATTACCATCGCTGATTTTAGTTAAAACTACTTGAGGGGCCATCTAACTCCCCTTCAAGTATTGTGCGTCGCTATAAAAATTTTCGCTAATAGCAGTGAACTCATAGCGACGCACAATACCAACGATGCAATATCGCGTTCGTTCGATCGATGTAGCGCAATAAGTAATATCATGTTCGGTCAATTGACCGTGATTTCATAAGGGGCGGATTCGCTTTAATATTCTGCACAAATCCGAAATTTTGTAAACCCTTCCATTACCCTTATCTGATGGTCGATCGACCGAACATGATATGACAGGACTTACGCTTGAGGCTCAAGGATAGGGACAACCACGGGGGGATTGCCCCTACAGGACACTATATATAGGGGTAATGCGTAAGTCCCGATCGGATAGTGTTCGATCGAGTCCCGGTAACAACAACTGGCTTCGAGATACACTGGAGTCAATCAAAGCGCATATGTAATGCTATGCACCAAACTAATCCCCCCCGTCCGCCTTCGGAAACCATGCCGACGATGTACGATTTGCCCAGTGAAGATCCCAACGATCCGGATCTGCCAGAGCAATTTCATCCGCGATCGCCGAAAGAAACCATGCCTACAATGTACGATCTGCCTAGTGAATTAATAGGAGAATCAGGATTGCCAGACGAATTTCATCGTATTCAAGCTAGTATTCTAAGGGAAACTTGTCAACCGCAAAATTGGCAGCCAGATGAGGTATTTATTGCCAGCGACCTCAATCTCTATTACGACCCCCGCCATCCCGGTTGGTACAAACGTCCTGATTGGTTTCTAGTTTTAGGTGTTTCCCGTTTTCAAGAACAGGAAAATTTACGCTTAAGCTATGTAGTTTGGCAAGAAGGAGTTAACCCATTTTTAATAGTTGAATTCCTCTCTCCCGGAACAGAAGAAGAAGATTTGGGACAAACAGTTAGAAGAGTCGATCGACCTCCGACAAAGTGGGAAGTATACGAGCGAATTTTAAGAATTCCCTACTACATTATCTACGATCGCTATCAAAACCAATTACGTGTTTTTCGTTTGAATGGCACTCGTTACGAAGCTTTATCTCTGCCAGATGGACGTTTGTGGCTGGAAGAAATGCAATTGGGATTGGGATTGTGGCAAGGTAGCTATCAGGGAACAGTCGGTTTGTGGCTGCGTTGGTACGATGAGACTGGTTGGATACCGACGCCAGCAGAACGTGCCGAGGAGGAACGCCAACGTGCCGAGGAGGAACGCCAACGTGCCGAGGAGGAACGTCTTCGCGCCGAGCAAATGGAAAGAGCTCTAGCTGAGGAACGTCAACGGGTTCAGCAATTGTTGGAACAGTTGCGATCGCTCGGAGTCAATCCAGATGTTGAGTAAATTCCGATCGGAAAGAGGGTTTGCAAGTTCAGCAACGCATTTTTCTCAAAACTTGCAAACTTCTAACCTACTGACTGGACAACTTTGCCGCGCGATCGCATTATCTGCCACATAAAGCGAACTCAGATTTTTCAGTGCTGCTAGAGGACTGAAATCTGCAACTGGATTGAAGCGGAGATTAAGCGAGTACAAATTTATCAGTTTTGCCAAAGGGCGAACATCTTTGACTTGATTGCCTTCAAGATTGAGCCCAGTGAGGTTTGTCAGTCCCGCTAGCGGACTAACATCTTCAATTTGCTTGCCTTTAAGGTTAAGAGACTTCAGATTTATCAGCCTCGCCAGAGGGCCGACATCTTTGATTTGGTTGCTTTCAAGATTGAGCCAACTGAGGTTTGTCAGTCCCGCTAGAGGACTAACATCTTGGATTTGATTGTTGTCGAGGTTAAGCGCACTCAGATTTTTTAATCCTGCTAAAGAGCTAACATCTTTGATTTTGTTATTCTCAAGGTTAAGCGAACTTACGTTTTTTAGTCCTACCAGAGATCTGACATCTATTTGATTACCTTCAAGGTTAAGTTGATCCAAATTTGTCATTTCTGCTAAAAAGCTGACATCTTTGATTTGGTTGTATTCTAGATCGAGCTGCTTGAGCTTTGTCATTCCTGCTAAAGAACTAACATCTTTAATTTGGTTATCGTGCAGATAAAGCGTAGTCAAATTTGCCAGTTTTGCCAGAGCGCTGATATCTTCTACTTGGTTGAAGCGAAGATTAAGCCAATCCAAATTAGTCAATCCTGCCAGAGGGCTGACATCTTTGATTTGGTTGAGAGTGAGCATAAGCTCATTCAGGTTTTTCAGTCTCGCCAGAGGGCTGACATCTTTGATTTGGTTGAGAGTGAGGTTAAGCTGATTCAGGTTGTTTAGTCCTGCTAAAGGGCTAATATCTTTAAGTTGATTACTTTCAATGTCAAGCCTCTTCAGGTTTGTCAGTCCTGCTAGAGGGCTGATATCTGCGATTTTGTTGGCAATCAGAGCGAGCCGAGTTAGGTTTGTTAGCCTCGCCAAAGCTCTAACATCTGCAATCTGGTTTTTGTCAAGATCGAGCCCAGTTAATTTTGTCATTCCTGCTAGCGGTCTGACATCAGTAATTTTGTTATTGTAGAGGGCAAGCGAAGTTAGATTTGTGAGTCCTGCTAGAGGGTTAACATCAGCAATTTGGTTGTTGCCAAGGGAAAGTGACTCCAGGTTTTTTAGTCCTGCTAGAGGGCTGATATCAGCGATTTGGTTGAGGCTGACAGAAAGCTTCTTAAGGTTTTTTAATCTTGCCAAAGGGCTGACATCTATAATTCGGTTGTCGTGGAGGTCAAGCTCTTCCAAGTTTGTCAATTCTGCTAAGGGACTCAGGTCACTGATCCCTTTCTGGCCGAGGTAAAGTTTAGTGAGACTTAACAGATTTTTGGCACCGAGTTCGCAATCATTTGTACCTGCTTTTGCTAACAGCACCTCTACAGTTATTCTCGCCTCGGCTGACAAACTGGCTTGCTTTTGGCACCACTCTTTAAAAGAACTCCCGCTATTAGGTTCGGCGGCTTGAGCGATTCCCCATCCCCAGCCACTGAACGCCCACATATTTATTATCAGAGCAACTGTGCTAGTCGATTTCATGGATATCCTCACAATCGATGCAAAATATGTCAAATTGATAGCAATCCGTACCTTCTCTTGTATGAAGGATTGAACCATGCGTCTACATTTAGTCAGCCTCAGCTTTGCCACTCTGCTGCTTTCGCTAACCTCTCCCTTGTTACCATCTACCTTGAGTCTCTCGCCTTTAGTCGCGCAGGCGCAAACAAATCAAGATCGGAAAGCTATAGGCGATCGCCTATTCAGAGAAGGTGAATATCTGAATGCAGGGCACAGCTATGCAGCAGCTATCAGGAAATTCCAGGAAGCCTTATCGATTTATCAAGAAATAGGCGACAAGACAGGCATTGGGGAAACCCTATACTACATTGGATATGTTTACTACAACCAGAAAGAGTATGAGCAAGCATTAGATTACTTCCAGCAAGCTTTGCCTATTCGACGGGAGGTAGGCGATGGCGATGGGGAATTAGTAACCCTCAATATGATGGGGAGAAGTTACGGCAAGCAAGGTCGTGAACTGGTTGAGCGAAGTCAATATCGAGAAGCCTTAGAGAAATTTCAGCAAGTTCTGGTTATTAATAGAAAACTTGGTCAGAAGGAAGCGGAAGGGTTAACTCTCAACCAAATTGGGGTAGCTTACACTAGCCTGGGAGAGTATGAATTAGCCTTGGATTTCTATCAGCAAGCTTTAGCAATTCCTACAGCTTATTTGACGGAGGTTCGGGCAGCAATGCTGTCTAATACCGGAAGACTTTACGAGGCGCTAGGACAGTATGAACTGGCTTTGAATTTCTACAATAAATCCTTAAAAATTGCCAGAATACCCTCACTATCTATTAGCGGGCAGAGTTGGGACATCGGGGGTGAAGTAAGAAATCTAAACGCGATCGCGAGCAATCACTCCAGACTAGGAAATTACGAATTAGCCTTGAAGTTCTATCAGGAAGCCTTAGCAATCCTCAAAACAATTGATGACAAAACAGACAAAAAAACCGGGAGCATGTCACTTTTGCAATAAGTATTTATACTTGTTGTGCAGTTTTTGGCGGTCTACCAATTAAGCCATTTAA
>NZ_JAUBVE010000100.1:0-20535 GCF_036705715.1 Microcoleus sp. AT3-D2
TCTATCCTTTCTCTTCGCTGTGCTTATCTCAATGGTCAACTTTCTACTTGATGTATCTGCAAAAGTGAGATGCACCCAAATAGAACTTATGGAGTTTGGAAAGGTGAACGAGCTGTCCAAGTAAGATTGGTGACTTTTTCAGATTTAGACACCGGGATCGAAGTTAGATTTTTGACCAATTTACCTGAATCAGGAGACCTTAGATATAGTAACTAAGAAACTGCAAAAATTTACCGAAGACAATCGCAAAGTGAGTTGCTATCGAAGTTTCTGAAAATGCACTTAAAGTTGTCTTGTTTAATCACGGACAATACAAATGGGATTCCGATACAAATCTATGTTTTTTTGATTTATTACTTGCTTGTTCAATTAGTGGAAGTTCCATCTGTAATCGGTGATAAGCTGCTAAATAAATTATGCTATTTACAGGCTTTTATGGGTAAAAAGATTAGCTATGTTCACTGTTTAAGAAACTAAATTTTAATTGCTAAAATTAGCGCTTTACAGGATTAGTATATCTATTTTTCTGTTCCTATTAATGGGTCTTCAACACTTCTGGTAAAAATGCAAGATTAATTTTTTTTTTAAGCTTTAATCTTGCATTTTTACTTTCACTATTTTTTATTCCTCGATCGGCTTAGGCTTCTTAACCGGCTTAGGAAGAGGTTCCTTCGGGACAGGCGGTGGTGCTGCTGCAGATTTGATGGTAGGACGCCCTACAGGAACACCGTCACCGCTAGGCCTAGGAGTAAACGGACGCTTCCCTCCTCCTTTGAAGCCACCGGGCGGCTTGCTGCCAGGGGGGAATTTCCGCTTTTTAATCGGCAGGGCACCAATATTATTAGCCTGCTCAATCATCAGACTGTCAGCTTTCAATTTGACGTGGAAATCCCAAAAAAACCCGATCGCCTTTGTTCCTAAATCTCCCTTAAGTTTCAGTTTAAAAAACTTCATCTTGTCGTCATTCTTGCGGGGAGCTTGCTTGATTTTGACGATGACATACTTTTCTTGGTCTTGGGATTGATAAATCACCTCACCTCTAATCGAAAAATAGCCATCTTCAACATCAGGTTCCGAGGGAGGCAAAGATGCGGTCGATGCTTCGCCGCTAGCCTCAATCTCCGCTGCTTCCTGATTTTCCTCATCAGAGGACGGTTCGGGAGGTTTCTTGAGCGTTTCCGGCTCCCAAACCCCCATAATCTGGGCGTGCAAGTTGCCGTCTTCTTGCCTGGTGCGGGGATAGACCACCCACAGGTGTTCTTGTTCCAGATCCAGGTGATTTTTGACTAAACTCATGACTCTACCCAGCAAAACTGCGTCGATGGCAGTTCCGTCGGCAGCTATCAGCATACCCCGGGTGAATTGCTCTTCTGATGGCGTGTAGCGGCCCCGCACCAAACCAACAGCTCGGTACTGTCTGGGTTCACTGGGGGGGGGAATAGGATGTTGGCGCATGACGGATGGTATATCCTCAGCGCCCTGACTTTCGTTAGCAGCCGGCTCGGCGTTTGCGGGCGGTGCGACTGCTAGGGCTGGAGTATCGCTGACAGGTGTCGAAGACGCTGCAGGCGCCGGGCGTGCAGGAGCATTGCTGGGCTGGTCTTGTGGCTTTATTTTGTCCTTGTCGAGGGCAGAACTGTAGCGTGGTCGTTGCAGCCTATCCTTGGACGCTGGGGCGTCTGTTGGCGTTGCCGATTGATTTTGGTCAACAGGTGCAGCCAACGCCGAAGGCACCGAACTTTCGTCTGGTGTCTCAGGAATGGAATCTGTATCATTAGGCGGATTGACGGCCTGTTCGCTTGGCTGATCCTTGCGATTAGAAGTAGATTTGGACGATTTGGAAGACCGGTTGGGAGAGGGGTTCATAAAAACTCCTTGCAGCGGAGACACATCCCTTAAGGGAAATTAGGAATAAACTGAAGAAACTGCTTTAAAAACTACTAGCACCTGACTTGGGGCTTGCGCCCGGAGGTCTGGTTGTGACCCGTCAACGCCAACTTTCAACGCTACGAGTGCCGATCGGTTCGCTGGCTGCTAAAATCCTTGCGAGCAAGGACTTTGGCAGTTGCTGACCGATCAATTCTGCGATCGCGCTGAGCTGGAGTTGCTGGCTAATAGCATTTAGGATATTCAGCTTGCCTATTTTACTTAATCCAATTACCTAACGGCCTGATCCGCCATATTTTCGGTAATTTTTAGCTTGACCAGACTAAATTGGACAGACACCGCAGTCCTTGGGGCTGCGGGTCTGAGCGTCCAAAATTGTTTAGCTAGCATGGAGTTGTGGGTCTGTTACCATATTAGCTGCAAGTAAAAGGCTGCTTTGTCCGTTGGGACTTTGAAGTTAAAAACGTTTACGGTTGCACCGATCGAGCTCTCATGGCAGATGCCGCCTGGTGATGCCTTAATTCTTAGAAAATAGTACATTTTAAGCTGGGATAGTTGAATTATGGAAAAAGCAAACAAGCGTCGTGGGTTGATTACTGTGGTGGTGGTGCTGGCAGTCATCGCTTTTGTGGGAATTTCTCTGATGCCTCCTCTGATCACTCCAATTTTGGACAGCATTTTCAAGGGAAACCAAGCCCAAAGTACGTCAACTCCAACGCCTACTCAGACGGCCCAGTCTGGGGAGAAGCAATCAGAGTTGCTGCAAGCTCAGGCGAGGGGGTACGAATTGGTTTTGCAGCGAGAACCTGACAACGTAACGGCTTTGCGGGGATTGTTGCAGGTGCGACTGGAGTTGATCGGGCAAGGAGTGGGGGACATTAAGGATGCGATCGCTCCTTTGGAAAAGTTGGCTTCGCTGAATCCTGAGACTACTGAATACGGAATCTTGCTGGCTCAAGCTAAGGAACGCACGGGCGATCGCGAAGGGGCTGCTCAAGCTTACAGGTCAATTTTAGCGTCTAGACCTGGGGAAATTAAGGCTTTGCAGGGGTTGGTGAATTTGCTGCTGGTGCAGCAGCGGCCGGAAGCTGCGATCGGACTGCTGCAAGATACGCTGAAAGCTGCTCCGGCTGCAAATCTGGCGAAACCGGAAAGTGTGGATGTAACTTCAGTGCAGTTGATTTTGGGACAGGTTTATGCTGTGCAGAAGCGCTACGAGGAGGCGATCGCAATTTATGACGAATCTGCTAAGGCTAATCCCAAAGATTTTCGCCCGACTTTAGGAAAGGCGATCGTGCTGAAGGAACAGGGCAAAACAGATGAGGCAAAAACGCTGTTCGATCGGGCTACTGAGTTAGCTCCTCCTAACTATAAAGACCAAATTAATCAGTTAGCTAGCGGCACTCCTTCGCCATCTCCAACAGCAGAATATGCCAGTCCCGAACCTGCGGCTTCCCCAATTCCTGAAGGTGCGCTACCAAAACCTTAAGGAAAGTTTTGAGTTTTGAGTACCCTATAACTGTAAGGACACAGCCGTGCTGTGTCCCTACCCGTGCCACGTTCTTTAACCTAGATTTGAGATTACCAATTACTAAATACCAATTAGGTAAGACCTCGGAGGGAATTATGACTGCTAGCGTTAACCGCGTTGTTCTACCTCCTGCTTTTCCAGACCACACTCAATTACCAGAGTCAGACGGTACTTTTGTGAAAAATTTTCAGGAGCATCCGCAGAGTTTAATTTTAACAGATTAGATCGGGCAAATTTTGCAACAGCGGCATCCTGACGGACAATATGCGATCGGTCAAGACTGCGG
This sequence comes from Microcoleus sp. AT3-D2, assembly GCF_036705715.1. Taxonomy (NCBI): domain Bacteria; kingdom Bacillati; phylum Cyanobacteriota; class Cyanophyceae; order Oscillatoriales; family Microcoleaceae; genus Microcoleus; species Microcoleus sp. AT3-D2. Next base: position 3,705 of record NZ_JAUBVE010000100.1, read on the forward strand.
CATTTACTGGCGAGAAACTGAACCGACGGAACAAGGTGCGGAAGCTCCTGATTGGTTTTACGTTCCGAATGTACCTCCTAACATTGACGGTCAAATTCGGCGTTCCTACGTGCTGTGGCGGGAACACATAGCACCATTAATTGCTTTGGAATTTGCTAGCGGGAACGGGGATGAAGAGCGCGATATTACTCCTTTATCTCGCACCGATGAAGGGGGAGTCACTAAACCTGGAAAGTTTTGGGTTTACGAGCGGGTGATGCGAATTCCCTATTACGGCATCTACCAAGTTAATAATGGCAGATTAGAAGTTTATCGGTTGATTGACGGGTTTTATCAACTGTTAGAACTCAATCAGCGCGGTCATTTTCCCATTGCACCTTTAGGCGTAGAATTGGGACTTTGGCAAGGCAGTTATCAAAATCAAACCATGCTTTGGCTGCGTTGGTGGGACGAGGAAGGTAATTTGCTGTTGATTGGCGATGAAAGAGCAGAATTAGAGAGATTGCGAGGGGAACAACAACGGGAAAGGGCCGAGAGTGCAGAACAGGCACGACAAGCTGAATTTCAGGCAAGAAGGGATGCAATTCCCCGGTTGTTGGGAATGGGTTTGAGTGCCGAACAGGTGGCGGAGGCGTTAAGTTTATCTGTGGAGGAAGTGACGGAGAATGCTTGAGAGTGAGATAGTGAGAGAGAATTGGGTAAAAGGGCGATCGGTCTTAATAGACTTCATCATGAGAACCCATTTTGAGCAATAAAATAGCTTCCTCCTCATCTTCTGGATCGGTCACAAACTCAAATAAAATCCGATAATCATAATCTATTGAACACGACCAGATACCCGATAAATCTCCTGTCAGTTTGTGAGTTCGCAAGCTGGGGTTAAAGCAGTCTTCAGACAAAAGTTCAAGCGTAGCTTCAATTAAAAGGCGAAGCTGAGGATTTTTACGAACTAACTTTTTGAAAGTACGAATAGATTTGGGAGTCCAACCAATTTTCATCAATCATCCAACTCCGCCATAAAATCGGCTACCGACCCAAATTTAACATTGCCCTCAGCATACTCTTGACGAACTTCTGCAACTTCCTTGAGTAATTCATTGCGTCGCTGTTGTCGCAGACGATTCTGAAGAATATCTAGAAGCAGGGCTTGATCTTCTAATGATAAAACTTCTACAGCTTCAAGAGCTTGCTGGAATTGAGATGTCTGTGTCGTTTTACTCATATATTATATTTAACTGTATGATACCCGATAAAAGCAGTATAACACTGCCAAGTTTGCAGTCATCTCCCAGAGTTGAATAAACAGCAAATTCAGTAGATTGTGTTTACTCTTCTGACCACCAGATAGGTTGTCCATCGTGTTGATAAGAATAATCTTCTGGCGACGGATCTCCGTCCCAAGGAGGTGCTTTTGCTTACCTCTGGTATTGGTTGCAATTTTTATTTCTGATAGTCCTGGACGCATGGAACCCAGAAACCGGGTTTTTTTACAAAAATACTTCGTTGCAGCCCGCACCCAAGGTAAAAAACCCGGTTTCTTTTGTCCGAGTGCGTCCAGGACTGTTTGAAAAACGTTCGGCTTTGACAGCTAGCAAAATATGGTTGAGCATATCTATGCTTGGCGAACCTGTAGTTGTCAATTAGTAAGGTGCGAACTGCCCAAGAAGGGATGCTATTCCCCGATTGTTGGGAATGGGTTTGAGTGTCGAACAAGTGGCGGAGGCGTTAAGTTTATCTGTGGAGGAAGTTAGCCACAATTATCACGGCTGAGATAGTTTTATCGGGATAAAGTTAGCTTCAAATTCTCGAAGATTCTCAAATTTCAACTGTCTGCTTCTCAGCTTTTGGAAGAAGTAATAGCGAGTGCCACATCCTCGCGAGTTGCTCCCAGCGCTAGCATTGTCCTTACCATCAAATCAAGAGAAACAGACGGATCGCCAGCTTCTATTTTAGCTACCCGTGACTGACTAGATTTAAGTTTCTTAGCCAAACTTTCTTGAGAAAGATTTTGACTAATGCGAAGCTGCTTCAAGCGTTTAATTAGAGACAGCTTCATCTCAATAAAAGCAATTTCTTCGGCTGAAAGTTCTAGAAAGTCTGCGGCATCTCCCACCCGCCAACCTGCTGCTTCTAAACGTTGACGTTTAATGGCATCCATTGTAAATATTACCTCTTTTAATTATATGAATTGCACAGAGCAAGGATTGTGAATGGTGAATTGTCTCTCAATTTGTAAGGTGGGCAATGCCCACCCTAAAGGAAGTCCTGAAATAACTAGGTTTCTCCTGAGCTTTGATCGTACAATCTCAGTCGTTTTTGACTGTTTTCGAGCGCGCGCTTAGGCGTTTTCTGGGTAGTTTTTTGAAACACCTCTGCAATGACAATAGCATCTGAGTCAATCCGGTAAATAATTCGCCACTGTTTACCGGCTTCACTATCATCTATCCGCAATTCGTGGCAGTGAGGGCTGATGCTTGGCATAGGCCGAGAGACAGGCATGGCTAAAATTTCTCCATTTTGTAACATCCTTAATAAAATCCCTGCCTCAATTCGCGCTGAGGCGGAAAAAGGGGGAGTTTTTACGGAGCCTCTGATGAGCCAAACAACATCTTTGTTCTCGCCTTGGGATTCCATAAGTTAACCACTGTATAGTCATATATAGCAATCCTAAATGATTATACTCGTTACCAGGCTCTGCCTGGTAACGCATATCCGGAGGCTCTGCCTCCATTGTCGCAGCCGAGGCAGAGCCTCGCTTACATCGGTTCCCAGGCAGAGCTTGGGAACCAGTTAACCAGTTATTGAAACTGATTTAGGATTGCTATAGCATCGATTTAGTGATATGTCATATCTGACATAATCGTAGCAAAACATAACTAAAAGTGGTACAAGACACCAAAGATTGCAGAATTTCTTCTCAATTCATAAGGTACGCACCGCAAGCCCAGACCTGTCAAGGTGTCTGCTGAGCCTGGAGAAAATCACCTCAAACCCTTGAAATCTCGAAAGCTGCGATCGTTAAATCTGCTTTTTTTACCAAAAAACTAGGTGGATTGCCTCCAAACTGGTCAGTAGGATGAGGTAAATAAGTCGTAGCAAAGCGGGGCGTAAGGGGTTGCGCCAATATGCTAAGAAGGCAATACGCACCTACAAACGAGATTTCAAGTGTTTTAGAGATATTGAACCAAGCTCGACAGACACCCCAGACAGGGCTGGCATCGCAAGCCCAAACTCCGAAAAGTAAGTAGGGTGCGTCAGCCATTTGGTAATTAGGTAAAAACAAAATTTATTTAGGGCTGACACACCCATACAAATTAATACTTCCTCTCCTGCGGCTCAAACATCGTAATCGCCACCGGCATATAAGCCAAATCAATCCCCGCAGGCGAATAATACGCCATTGTATGCTTCAAGAAATTGCCATCATCGCGCTCAGTAAAATCTTCCCGCGAATGAGCTCCCCGACTTTCCTGTCGGTTTAAAGCAGAAGTTAAAATCATTTTTCCGACAATTATCAAACTCCGCAACTCCAAAGCTTCCACAATTTCCGTATTCCACAACTTGCCTTTATCGTCTAAGTAAACATCCTCATATTGTCGCTCTAAATCCGCCAATTTCTTTAAACCTTCCTGCATCAATACGGCGCTACGAAATACGCCACAATACTCAGTCATAGTATCTTGATACTGCTGCCGGATTTGATTGATGCGGTATTTTCCCGGACGTTCTAAAAGTGCCTGAATTTGCTCTTTTGCTTCCGTAATATAACGCTGTTCGTCTACGGCAGGCAACTTGCGATTTTGCACGAATTGTGCTATAGTTGCGCCAGTAACTTTGCCGTAAACTACGCATTCCAACAGCGAATTGCTGCCCAAACGGTTGGCGCCGTGAACAGACACGCAAGCTGCTTCGCCCGCGGCAAAGAAACCGTCTACCAAACCCTCAGGACTGCTGCGAACTTGCCCGCTAACATTAGTAGGAATTCCCCCCATTGAATAGTGAACGGTAGGGCGCACGGGCATCGGCTGATTTACGGCATCAATTCCTAACAAACGGTGGGCTTCTTCCCAAGCAAAAGGAATTTTGCTCATAATTTTTTCGCGTCCCATGTGCCGCAAATCGAGGTAGATAAAGGGGCCGCCGGCACTACCATCAACATTAATTCCTCGGCCGGCGCGAATTTCTATGGAAATTGACCGCGAAGTGATATCTCTGGGCGCTAATTCCATGCGCGAGGGGGCATAATTGGCCATAAATCGATCGCCCTCTGAATTAATCAAATAAGCGCCTTCGCCCCGCACAGCCTCCGAAATCAACACTCCCACGGGATACAAACCCGTCGGGTGAAACTGCACAAACTCCATATCTTCCAGCGGCAATCCAGCTAAAGCCGTCATCGCCAAACCGTCTCCCGTCGAGGCGTAATCGTTCGACGTGGTATTGTAAACTCGGCCGTAACCGCCCGTAGCAAACATCACCGCCTTAGCACGGACAACCTCAATTTGACCGTCTAGCAGGCTGTACATAACTACGCCCTTGGCTTGGCCTTCTTCCAAAATCAGGCGCGTAACATACCACTCCTGATAGATGTGAACTCCGCAGCGGCGCAGATTGTTGACTAATTCGTGGAGGATGGCGTGACCGGTTTTGTCGGCGGCGTAGCAGGTGCGGCGGTGGGAATGTCCGCCGAAAGCGCGCTGGGCAATTCTGCCATCTGGGAGGCGGGAGAAGAGGACTCCCATGTGTTCTAAATCTATGACTACACCGGGGGCTTCGCGGGTGAGGATTTCTACCGCGTCTTGGTCGGCTAAATAGTCTGAACCTTTTACTGTGTCGAAGGCGTGGGCTTTCCAACTGTCTTCGGGATCGACATTTTGGAGGCTGGAGGCCATGCCGCCTTGGGCTGCGACGGAGTGCGATCGAATCGGGTGAGTTTTGGCGACGACAGCTACCTTTAAACTCGGGTCAGTCCGAGCAATTTCTACTGCGGCGCGGCAACCTGCTAAACCGCCGCCTACAATGATTACGTCGTGTTCTAGCATTTTTTTTAATTATTTTGAGTGTTCTGCTCAACTTATGGTGACGCAAAAAAAACTTCCTACCAAAAGAGCAGGAAGTTTTTTAACTTTTGATTTGAATGGAAAAGCAAAAGTTAAAATTTCAAATTGGACTAGCCGGCGCTTTCGGCAGGGTTCTGAAGCGACTGATTTCCCGTTGCAGAAGGTTGAGGTTCCGTACCGGGTTCTACAGCAAGCACTTCAATGTTATTTAGCAGAGTTGTAACGAAAGCAAACAGCAAGAAGGGCAGAGACAGCACTAAAATCAAGCCGACGGTAGCCAAGGCGTAGATTTGGCGGGCGCTACTCCACAAGGCGAGTGCCGACGCTAGACTTAGGAAGATGACTATCAGCCAAACAATGATTTGACCGTAAATGTCGCCAAAGGTGAGCGTACATCTAAGGCGATAGTTTTGGATGTTATTCATTTGATGCCTCGCGAGATTGCTATTAGGACTTCCGCAAAAATAGGTTGACAGTGCGTCAATCCCGACTGTAAATTTATCAGTTTAGCTGCCGCAACTTGGTTTTGGGGCTGTTTTAAACATTCTTTATATAAGTTGCCACAACACTTGATAAATTTTTGCTTCTGACTGGGAAATTCTGCCGAAACAGTTCGCACTCGCACTCGCCCGGTCTAGAAACCGAGTTTTTTACTGTTTTGGCGGGCCCACTAGAAGGAAACGCGCGAAACAACCAAGGTGATGGCCGCCCGTGCGTCCAAGATTACGAAACCAAGGCATAAGGAGAAAGTCTACTTTTTGAGGGAGCTGCGACTTGGTAAAGAAATGTTAAGCTGCGTGGGAATGGAATCAACCTTTATAGCGTCGCACCTGTCTTTTCGCCCATGTCTTCAGAGAGCAAATTGCTGATTTCACGCTGTTTCCTGGCTGGTTTGGGAACGCAGATGTTTATGTACCGCGAAGACCGGATTCCCCAAGAGAACCCGGTGCTGGTGGTGAGCAATCACCGCAGTTTCTTAGATCCTGTGCTGCTGACGGCTGCTTTGGGTCGATCGATTCGCTTTGCTTGTCATCATTACATGGGCCAAGTTCCGCTGATGAGGGAAGTTGTCACGACTTTCGGCGCTTTCCCCCTGGAAGCACCCGAACACCGACAGCAGCATTTTTTCTCTCAAGCGACAGCGCTGCTGCAAAGCGGGGAGATGGTGGGGGTGTTTCCAGAGGGTGCAGAACCGATGGTGAAGCTGACTGCACCCAATACTGTGGGGAAGTTTCAGCGGGGATTTGCTCATTTGGCTTTGCGGGCTCCGGTGCGGGATTTGGCGGTTTTGCCGGTGGCCATTAGCTCTTTTGAGGAACACTCAGTACGATCTGGTGTACCGCTCAAGTTGTTGAGTTTGTTTGATCCTTCGGAACCGCTGTTCGATCGATCGGGGTGGCATCCTGTGATAATTTATCAACGAGTTAATGTTTTAATCGGCCGGCCTTACTGGATTACTGTCGATCGACAGCAGCAATATCGAGGCAAAAAAGCCAAAGCAGTTGTGGCTGAACTCACGAACCACTGTCAGGGAGAAATTGCAGAATTACTCCAAGGACGTTGTTTGTAAGTTTGTTGACTGTTGACTGTTGACTATTGGCTGGTGTCAGATTTCCAATCTAAAATCTAAAATCTAAAATCTAAAATCGATTGACTTGAATCATGGCAAATGCTAACAACAAGATTCGTTTCCTAACCCCCAAACCGCCGAAACCCGATCGCCCTTTATTTGTATTTCTGCCCGGTATGGATGGCAGCGGTTTGCTGCTGCGGTCGCAAATTTCTAAATTAGCAAATCATTTCGATATTCGCTGCTTAACTGTACCGGCTGACGACATGGCTAGTTGGGACGTACTGGTTAGCGAAACAATTGCCTTAATTGAAGCAGAAAAGCAAGCCGGAAAGCCGAAGCGGCCGGTTTATCTGTGCGGCGAGTCATTTGGGGGCTGTTTAGCGATGAAAACTGTTTTAGAAGCTCCTAAATTGTGCGATCGATTAATTTTAGTCAATCCAGCTTCTTCGTTTCGACAGCAGCCTTGGGTGCAGTGGGGGTCGTACCTGACTCAGTGGCTGCCGGCCAACCTTTATCCGCTCTCGGTAATCGGTCTCTTGCCGATATTAGCATCATTAGGAAAGATTGGGCGCGACGAGCGACGAGCTTTGCTAGAAGCGATGCAAGCAGTACCGCAAAATACGTCTGTGTGGAGATTGGCGTTAGTGCGATCGTTTAATGTTGACGAAAATCAGTTGCGTGGCATCAAACAGCCGACGCTAGTAATTGCTAGCGGTGCAGATCGGCTGCTGCCTTCCCTAGTAGAAGCGAAGCTTTTAGTCAAGGTAATTCCCAAAGCTGAAATGGTGCTGCTGGCTAACAGCGGTCATGCTTGTTTATTAGAAACAGATGTTAACCTTTACGGGATTATGCAAGCTCGCAATTTTTTGACAAAATCCGAAGAAAATCGGTCATTAGTCAGCAGTCATTAGTCAATAGTCATTGGGCATTGGGCATTGGGCATTGGGCATTGGGCATTGGGCATTGGGCATTGGGCATCTCCGAAAAACAATCTTATCGGCATCAGCAATTACCAATTATATTATGTCCGGTCAATCGATTACGGCTACAGTGTGAGCGTCCCGCTCGCACTTGACAATAATTATCAGGATTAACCGGATCTGATGTTATCAATTACCAATGCCCAATTCCCGATTCGCAATTCCCAATTAACTAATTAAGATTTAGCCATTTTTGAGCGTTAAGGCGCTGGACTACTCCAAACACCATGAGGTCTAGAGTAACCTTGCGTTCGTCTATCAAAAAAGGCTCTAAAGTGCTGGTTTTGGTATTATTTTCAGCGCAGGAAAATGCTCTTTGACTTTGAATATTTTCTTGAGGAAAATACAGATTAAATTGGCGCTGACCTTCTTGGAATTTCCCAATTACCTGCCAGCAATCCCCGGCGGAACTCATGCCCGCCACTGGGAGTTTTTGCTTTGCCAAACTCACCTCTAAATCCTTAACGCCCTGCTTAGTCAAAGCAGTTTGCAAAGCGGGCAAATAATCTTGTTGAATAAATTCCGCAAAGGGCTTGTCTTCAACAGCAGGTGCTTTTTCCTTTTTAGCTTTAGCTGGCGGCTTGTCGCCGTCCGCCTTGGCTGCGGGCTTTTTAGCAGCCGCCTGGGGCTTGTCAGTGCTGGGCAAGTCGGTTGTATCGGGTTCCTCGGAACTCGGGGCGTGATCGATCGAAGCATTGGGAGTTTCCGATTCCCCAGCGGTAGGATTTTTCGGTTCTTTCTTGGCTGCGGGCTTTTTAGCAGCCGGCTGAGGCTTGTCAGTGCTGGGAAAGTCGGTTGTATCGGGTGCGTCGGAACTCGGGGCGTGATCGATCGAAGCACTGGGAGTTTCCGATTCTCCAGCGGTAGGATTTTGGGGTTCTTCTGGCATTAACGCTTCCTGTTAAAAGTGATCGGTAAAAGGAGTTGTGAGTGCAGGTGGGGGCGATCGACTTTTGTAATCGCGCACACTTTTTATCGAAAACCAACCTGAGAGAATGGCTAGTCCAAAAAATTTGAACTCAAAACACTCTCATAGGGCGATCGCCCGCAAACATCACAACTCTTGAGATTATTCTAAATCTCTGCGACAGCTCGTTCAATCAAACGGCGGGCGAGAGTTTGAACACCGGTGTGTTCGTAGTAGTTGGTACTAATGTCGAGGAATGCGCCCACGTAGTCCACCTTATCAGCAGAAATGTCTACAAAATTCTGCAAGTGGCCGAGTACGTTTTGGGGAGTCAAACCCCGATCGCTCACAAAAGAGCTCATCCAGCCAGAAACCGAGTTAAAGCTTTCGCCGATAAAGCCAAGCTGGCCGGTGGGAGAGCCCCCAGGAATCATGCCGCCGATCGACTTAAAAGCCTGATTATCTTGCAAATCGCTAGGGGAGAGCTTTTGAATCCAAGACTGAGTTGCCATGATAAAGTCAGGCCCCAAAGGAATCAAACCGTCGAAACAAACCAAAGCAGCCATCCGCATTAGGGATTCGCCACCGTAGTCACCCAAGGAAGCGGCAAAATCGCCAATGCTGTCGCCGGGAATACCGTTGATTTGGCAAAAAGCCAGCAACTCAGTGACTAACTTCAGAGAAAGGTCGATCGTTTGAGCTTTTTCAGCCTTGGGAGTGATATTGCCGAGGAACGACAAAAACGAGACATTTTCCGCAACCTTGTTAGCGAGGGCGGCACTGCCCAAAGCCTTGTCGGCACTGTCAATAGTTTGGTAAAGCCACAGAGCGCGCTGGTAGCCCTGAGACTTATCGTTGTAGAGGTAGATGGCGCGCTCGCCAATTTGCTGGATCAGTTCTTCGTCTGTTTCCCCAGTAACGGTGCGAATGGTATTTTCAAAGCCAACTAAATTGTTCCACTCGCCGGGCACCACAAAGTCAAGCGCTCGCAGGGCTTTGACAGTCATGTTGTCTTTAGGCAGTGTATCGACTAATTCAAAGACTGTTTTGCTCACAAAAAACTCCTTTTGCTAGAACGGGAATCAAAGGTATTACTTTTGGCAGATGGCAAGAACTTCACAGTCTTATTGTGGCAGACTTAGTTCTGATAGCGCCAGACTTGAGTCGGGCGCGGAGTGTGACAAGAGACATTGCTACTTGACGCGGGCGAGGCCACCGAGGTTAAATTTTGACAGCCAAGCTTCGCGATCGCTAGCGGTAAAAGAGGGATCGCGGGATTGAACTTTCACCTGATAGCGATTTGCCACTAAAACAGCAGTGATATTAGCACCCTGATTAACGGCGGGATAGCCGCTGATTTGCTTGGTACTTTGCTTAAATTTTGCACCTGCGCTGGGGTTGCCGGCGATGTCGTTAATCGAGAGCACCGCGACATTTTTACCGCCTTTGTTCAATTTAGCTTCAGCAAAACCGGATTTTTCTTGAGCAAAAACGCGATCGAATCCACCGCCAGAAGACGGGAAGTATTTATTTAACTTACCACCTGCAACTGCTTTCTTGGGCAGGTTTTGATTACTAGCAGTTGATTTGTCAGCAGTTGTCTGCTGTGCTTTACCAGGTTTTTGGGTACTTTCCTGCTGGGCTTTGTCCCAGCGGGAGGGGGCTTGAGTTTGACCGCAGGAAGTCACCAGCAGCAGTACCGAGATCAGGAATGGAGCTAAGATTCGGCGTGCGGGGGAAAATTGCATCGCTGTCTCCTCATGAATAAGTTTCCATAACAATTGTGGCTTAGAATTTGGCCATTTGTGTTCCCTAATCGGATAATTTGTCTTCTTTGTAAAAAAATCCTCTGCCGGCCGGCAGAGGATTTTTTGGCAATTACGAGTTTTGAAGGAAGAAAACTGAAAGATTGCTCCACAGATAAATTCTGGGGATGGGGGTAAAGAAACTAAGTTTTGTGATAGCCAGCAATCTCAAAACAATTTTTGCTGATTTTCCCTAGATTTATCTAGAAATTTCAGAGCAATTGTTCGTCAATCGTCTTACTTCGGCTTTCCAACTTAGGTCTTACTTTAGGGGTAAGGCTCAGGCGTCGCTTTCAATGTAGATAAACAACAAACCCATTACCACAACCGGCATTAACCATGTAATAACCGGAATCAAAATCCAAGGCAAGAAAGAAGCAGCGTAGGAACCTGTCATATCTAATTCTCCAAACTAAAGTTAGTGTGTTCCAACAGGGGTATTTGGCAGTGAAGTCTAATTGTTGACTAAACCCCGGAAAATGGCGTCAACGCCGTTAAAGTTTTCGAGTAAGAAATAGGCAGCAAAGACGCCGCTCATCCCGCCAATGAAGAAACCAGCGGTAAGCTGGCTCCACCCTTCAGCATTTCTGAGGGAATCGGGAGTCATCGGATTAGCACTAGGGTAGCTGGTGTTGTCTTGCTTGAAAGACACCAAACCGTAAGCAGACATACCTAGTGTGCCGAGCAGAACTAAAACGAGGGCTGTAATTAATCCGCCGAGATTAGCTGCTTCGGGATAATCCCGCAGGGGTCCGAAGACGATTTCGGGGCCGACGAGGAAATAACCGTGGGCCAAACCGATTTCTAGACCTCGAACTAGGGGCGAGAGTCCTTTGCGGTAGGCGGGCAAGTTCCCAATAAATGCTTTTGTGAAATCAGAAGCACTGATGGGGGTGGCTAGATGACCCGTGAAGGGGTCTCCGTTAAAGGGTTTAATAAGCTCTGCATCTCTGGGATCGGCCATATTCTCTTTTTCCTCGCTGTGCGTAAAAGTTGAGGCATTCAAGTCATATTTTACGCAGGGAGGTGTTTCCTATTTGCATAATTGGCCGCAAGCTTTAGAAAAGTTCACTATTCTTTAGTTTTTGGAAGAATTTTTCTTTTGTCCCTTATACCAGAAAGCGAGTCGATCGGGCGACACTCCCAGGAAATAAGCGATGATTACTATTTGATTGATGGCGGTGGTTTTGATGACCCCAAGCTGCTGCCAGCGGCGGGCCGATGTCAGCACTGGGTGGGGTACTATTTCGATGCGACCTTGTTTTTTCAACCGCCGCACGAATTCAAAGTCTTCCATGAGGGGCAAGTCGGGAAAACCGCCGATTTTGTCAAAGGTAGCTGCGTTGAGGAAAATGGCTTGATCGCCGTAGGGCATTTGCAGAAAGTTCGATCGCCAGTTTACCCCTTTTTCTACCAGCCGGAGGCTGAGCCTGCGGGCGTCAATTTTGAGTTCAAAGGCCCCCGCTACGGAGGACGGGTTAGCTAGCGCCCGACGCGCGCTTGAGTCGTACCCGCAAGGCAAAAGAGTGTCTGCGTGGAGAAACAGCAGGATATCTCCAGTAGCTGCGGCGGCACCTGCATTCATTTGGGTGGCGCGGCCTGGGGCGGTGGAGATAACTCGGACGCCCAAAGATTCTGCTATATCTGTAGTACCGTCGCTGCTGCCCCCGTCGGCGACAATTATTTCGACATTTTTTGCCTCAAGGGCGGTGGAGATGACTGGGGCAATTGTAGATGCTTCATTTAAAACTGGAATGATAATGGAAATTTTGAGATTGGGATTTTCTGGCGACATACAGAATTAAGCACCCCGTGAGAGAGAGGGGTTTTGTACCAAGCTTATCTGTTATTTGGCCAATTTCTTACGCCGCGATCGCCCCTACATTGGGCCTTAACGTGGGAGGGCGAGTTTTGTACAAAGCTTATCTGTTAGTTGCTCATTTTTTACGCAGGGCCCGCGCCTACATTTGGCTTTCATCTGGCAGGGCGGGTTTCCTACAAAGCAGAGTTGTTAGTTGCTCATTTATGAGCTAATTTATGGCTTTTTCTCGCGCCTGGGACTATTGTCCCAAGCGCTGTCTAACTCGTACTGATATTCAGCATTTGGTTAGACAAATACACTTACTATATTATGACGTTATGGTTTCACAATCAAGTAGTTTATTATAATTAGTTATGATAATTTATAATATTTTATGTCCATTAAATATAGTTTAGTTATTTCAATAGATTAATATCTAAACCGAGCAAGTCCTCTGGTAGATCGATATCTGCAAGAGTGGGAAGATAAGCAATATTGAGGTCTAGTTTTTTGGCGATCGCCCGCGTACAAGCAAATACTTCACTGGTTCCCCAGTGAATGCCACTGAACAATTCCGGTATCGAACGCCGCAGCCCGATCAGATAATAACCTCCGTCTTTTGCGGGGCCCAAAACTAAATCGTGCTGGCTCAGTTCCTCAAAAGCTTGTGCCATGATTTCTGCTTTCAAATCAGGACAATCCGTGCCGATTATTGCTGTTTTCTCAACCCCTGAATTAAAAGACTTTTGAAACGCTGCTGTCATTCTTGCGCCCAAATCCCCGTCTATTTGATTTTGACAAGAAATATCACTTCCCAGCCACTCTTGCATCAGTTGTTGGCTGCCGCCGACTCGGTGAATTTCTACCGATAATTCGCGGGATTTTTCGAGAGAGAGAGCGCAGGCGATCGTCCGTTGAGCCATCAAACGGTGAAGGTTGGCAGCGCCTGTTTTTCCCAGCACCGGAATTAGTCTAGTTTTGGTTGTCCCCGGTTCGGGATAGCGGGTGAAAACAATCAGTTTTTCTGGCATCATTTATTGTTGATGAGTTTTCAAGGAAGGAAGCGCAGAGGCGCAGAGGCGCAGAGGAAGAGAAGAGAAAGAGTTGACAACTGATTCACGGATTGCCGATCGATGTTGGTGGGTTAGGCGAGGACTTAATTTAATCGCCGCGCCCAACCCAGCCTACAATATATTTACTTTAAAAATAGCCAGCGGTTAGCTCATTTCTAGCATTCGCTGGATGGGCTGCAAGGCTGCTAGTTGAATATCTAGGGGCATGGTAATTTCGGGGGTTTGATTTTTTAGGGAGAGATACAATTTTTCCAAGGTATTTAATCTCATGTGCGGGCATTCGTTGCAAGCGCAGTTATTATTGGTTGAGGGAGCCGGGATAAATCGTTTGTGCGGAGCTTGCTTTTCCATTTGGTGAATGATTCCCGGTTCAGTCGCGACAATAAAGGCTTGGCTGGAACTAGCTTGAGAATATTTGAGCAAAGCGGTGGTGGAGCCGATGTAATTGGCGTGGCGCAGCACGGGAGGTTCGCATTCTGGGTGGGCAATTATTTCGGCTTCGGGATTTTCGATTTTGAGTTGAACTATCTTTTTTTCTGAGAAGTTTTCGTGGACGATGCAGGCTCCTTGCCAGATTTCCATGTTTCTACCGGTTTGTTCCATGACGTAGCGGCCGAGATTGCGATCTGGCCCAAAAATTATCGGCTGATTTTCGGGAATTTGGTTGACAATTTTAACAGCATTAGAACTGGTGCAAATTATATCGCTCATTGCCTTAATTGCGGCGGTACAATTAATGTAGGAAATTACTAAATGTCCTGGTCGATCGGCTTTGAAAGCTGCAAAAGCTTCGGGAGGGCAACTGTCGGCGAGGGAACACCCAGCATTTAAGTCTGGCAACAATACTAATTTGTCGGGATTGAGAATTTTTGCGGTTTCAGCCATGAAATGAACTCCGGCAAAAACTATGACATCGGCGCTGGTGTTGGCGGCTTTGCGGGCAAGTTCTAGGGAGTCGCCAATGAAGTCTGCGATGTCTTGAATCTCGGAGTCTTGGTAATAGTGGGCGAGAATGACGGCGTTTAACTCTTGTTTGAGGGCGTTAATTGCTGCAAACAAGTCGTCGGGCAGTCGGGTTTGAGTAAAGTTCGGAGCAGGTGCGGTGGTAAACACAGTTAGAATATTCCGAGGAAGGTGGCGAAGACAGCTAAAGTGTATTTTGAATTATAGTTGAATTCACCAAAAAGTGCTGGCTGTTGAGTGGATCTCATCTAAAATCTCAAATCTAAAATCCAAAATATGCTGTGGGAGAGTGCAAAAATTGGTCGCTGTTTCTTATGCTGAGTAAGAAGGGGCTAGGGATCGATCGCACATGACAAATCACATGAATAAAGCTAAATCTATCAAAATTGCGGTGGTGGGGGACGTTCACGATCGCTGGGAACCTGAAGACGGCGATGCCCTGAAGCATCTGGGCGTTGATTTGGTGCTGTTTGTGGGGGATTTTGGCAATGAGTCGGTGGAGGTGGTGCGGGCGATCGCCCAATTGGACATTCCGAAGGCAGCGGTGTTTGGGAACCATGACGCTTGGTACACGGCGACAGAGTGGGGCCGCAGTCAGTGCCCTTACGATCGCACTCAAGAAAATTGGGTAAAACAGCAGTTAGATTTAATGGGAGAAGCTCACGTCGGTTACGGGAAACGGGATTTTCCCGAATTGGGGGTAACTGTGGTGGGAAGCCGCCCGTTTACTTGGGGGGGATCGGAGTGGAAGTACGGGGATTTTTACTCGGAGTGGTTTGGGGTAGAAAGTTTTGAGGAGTCGGCGCGGCGCATTGCAGCGGCTGCGGCGGAGGCTGATTGCGAAAATGTGATTTTTTTGGGTCACACGGGCCCGACGGGGTTAGGAGAGGCTCCTGAAGACCCCTGCGGGCGAGATTGGAAGCCGTTGGGAGGGGATTGGGGCGACCCGGATTTTGCGGAGGCGATCGATCAAACTCGGAGTTCTGGAAAGCACATACCTCTGGTAACTTTTGGTCATATGCACCACAAACTGCGGCACACGAAGCACGAGTTGCGGAAGTCGCTGGAGGTGAGTGCGGAGGGTACGGTGTATTTGAATGCGGCCAGCGTACCGCGAATTGTGGAGAAAGAGTGCTCGAAACTGCGGAATTTCTCGATCGTCCTGCTGGAAAATGGAGCAGTGTCGGAAGTGTCTCTGGTATGGGTAGGCGAAGATTTCGCGGTAGAAAGAGAACAAATTCTTTATCGGCGCGCTGAATCTGCGGCTATTTGTAGTTAGAGACATTTGCTGGTATGATAAAATTTATGCGCCGGGAGAGGTGGCAGAGTGGTCGAATGCGCCTGACTTGAAATCAGATGAAACGTGAAAACGTTTCCGTGGGTTCAAATCCCACCCTCTCCGCATCCCTTATCCTTTAAAGGTTTGGGCGACTAAAAAGCTCTAGTTTGCCGATAATACATACCACAACGGTATATAAAATGGTATATATACCGCAACGGTGTAAATCCTTGTGGTTGTTGAGCCTGCCTTTACCGACACCAAACCGTGTTTGCACTAGCCTTCATTTTTATAAGTAGCCGCCTACAGTAGGCGGCTAAGCTTTAGAATGCTATCCCGTCCTCTGTCGCGTCAAATGATTTTCTCGTTTAGACTGTTCACTTCCAGGTCTGAACCCGAAAACTTACAATCACAAGATGCACATAGCGTGAGTGATGCGATCAAACTCCCGTGCCGGGCGATCGTTTAGTTAAGGCAGTCTTCATATTAGAAGTCACCCAACATATCCAAAATGGCTTCCACGTCCGCTAGGTCGCACTTAGACTTTTTGCGCTTGGCTTTCAATTGGTTGAGTAAGTTAGCAGCATCAGGCAACTCTTTATCATCCCTTGAATCACTTGTGTCAGGTGACAATCCGTTATCTAGCTGTCGAGCTATAGTCAGCACTCGATCGGCTAGGGCGATCGGCACTCGGATGGTGCGGGTTTGCCCGTACTTCCATTTACCCTCATAGTGTTTGAGGTTAGCTAGGCTAGCGTCATTAATATTTCTAGTCATTTCACTTGTGTCAGGTGATTTACTATTAACAGATTGACACGGCTGCTTTAGTTTTGTCAAGCATTTCATCACCTGACACAAGTGAATAGGGGTAAAAAATTAGGCTGTAGTAGTCTCTGGTTTTGGCTGCCTACAGCTTCCGCAAGTGTGCAAGAACCACCAAGTCCGATGACCCCACAGGAATCGTAACAATCACTTTTTCGCCCTCAAGCTGGATGTAATAGTCGTTTCCCTTTGATCCATACCCGATATCAGTTATCTCACTTTCCTTGCCCTGGTAGTCACTTTTTAAAGTAATTTCCACCGAGTCGCCGATCAGCAAGTGCGGTTCGCACGGTAGCTGTATTGCAGGACTTTGGGGAGGGGTTGCAGGACTTCTGCAGGACTTATTGCAGGACTTAAACCTATGTCCTGTATAGGGTTTGCAGGACTTGCAGGACTTGAATGGGAAACTTTCTTTACTTCTGCTTTTTCCTGTTTGTCCTGGTTTTGATTTTCCGGTTCGCTTTCTGTTTTTTCGGTGATTTCACTTTCTGCCAAAATGTTTGGGGATAAGTCCTGCAAGTCCTGCAAACCTATATCCCGTATGGGGGGAAGTCCTGCACTAAGTCCT
>NZ_JAUBVE010000101.1:0-20048 GCF_036705715.1 Microcoleus sp. AT3-D2
ACTTTTTTTGACGCTTTTATTGATTTTAACTATTTTACACTTATTCGGATATTTACAAAACCGGGATGCTCCCAATTTAAACTCAGCGGTAAGGTGCGCCTAGCGCACCCTACATCAACCATTCAGCGGATATTTCAGACCTACTTCTTTTTGCTTTTAGCATCATCTTTCCGCAAAGATTCCAGAATAGAACGACCTACATAATTGCTGAAAACTACCTCTCCAGCTTGATTGTAGTGGCAGCAGCTATCTACATAAACTGCATCTTTAGTCTTGTCAAAAACATTGACAGCATTCACTAGATTGATATTATTTTTTTCCAAATTAGGAAACTTTTTGAAAAGAGCCGGATATCCAATTTGCACAGCTTTAGCATAAGGAGTATCCTTGTTAAAAGCAATCGGCTTTTCGGCTTCACCAAACACCCTTTTCGTCTGATAGTATTGATTAGGCTGAAGAACATGAAAATAAGGCACATTACTAGCAGACAGAACTTTGTGCATAAAAATTGAACTTTTCGCCCAATTCAACGCCATTTCTTGAAAAGCTACTGAATCCGGTAAAACGGACTTATTAGTATTGATATAAATAACGCTGCCACTGTCATCTTTTTTTTGTTTAGTCCGTTCTTTTTCAAACTTAATGACATCGGTTTTATAGTTATTAACTAGATTGTGAACGTAAACAGAAGTCAAAGCATCGCACGCAGCTAAAGAGCAGTTTTGCAAACGTTCCAAACCCTGACTAATCCTAGCTTTATTTTCTTGGATTCTGATAGTTGCTTTCATCGCTTTTGTAGAAAGGCTATTATTCGCCAAGCTAGTCAGCGGCAAAATATGCTGAATGCTTGGCATCGCCAAATCGACTTGATTTTTATTGTTTAAATTAGAAAGTGCTACTTCATTAAAACCATCTATATTAACGACCATATCCAGTTCTTGTCCTAAAGCCAAAAAATAATTTAAAATTAATAATTGCTGCGGTTGTTTATACCCTCCGGTAGCAAAAGACAAAATTATAAATTCTTTATCTTTAAAACCCGGAAGCTGCTTGAGGTATTGAGGTAAAATTTTGTTTTGAACTTCAAATACTCCATAATTAGAAGCCACAGAACCGCCAAAAACTCCGATAATAAATTGATTTTTCTTGGTTTTTTTCAAAGGGTAATCGTAAGGAGAGATAAATCCGTAGTTGTTAACCTTAAAACCAGGGCGAAAATCGGGGCCTGGTTGTTGAATAAATCCCAAAAAAGGATGAAACCTTTCAACAATAGACTGATTCAGCCGCACTCCTTCTAAATTAATTCCTAAAGCCGACTTATCTTGCGTCTTTTCCCTAGTATAGAAAATTTGCTTGTATTTGACAAAATACCATCCCAAGGAACCTAGTTCGAGAAAAACCAGTAAAAGCACTAAATTAATCAAAGTGATTTTGAGAAATCCTTGTCCTTTTTTGAGAAATTTTAAATCTTTCATAAACCTCTATTTTGACTCTCTTACTACTTTAATAATGGAACTAGAAACATAGTTTGCCAATACTTCGTCTCCGACTGAATTATAATGGCAGCAGGCATCTTTGTAAACCGTCTCTTTTGTATTGTCTAAAATATTCACTGCGCTAAAAACATTAACCCCAGCTTTTTGCAAATCACCGACTTTGGACAACAATACCGGATAACCTTTTTTCACACCTTCAATGTAAGGGCTCTTCTGGTCGATCGCAATTTCGTTTTCCTTGGCGGTAAACGCTCGCTTAGTGGGATAATACTGGTTGGGCTGGATAAAGTGAAAATATTTAATCTTTCTACTTGATAAAATTTGATTCATCCCGATCGACGATTCGTACCACATCGATGCCATTTTGTCAAAAGCAGCGGCATCCTGCAAAACAAAGTCAGCTTTGGGAATGTACACTATACCGCTATTTGCGGTGTCTGGGTTGGATGGTTTGAGTTGCGAATCGTACTTGACAACTGCTTGCTGGTAATTGTTGACTAATTGTTTCACCTGTAGCGAGGTGACAGCGTGACACAAAGCAAGTTGACAAGTTTGCAATTTGTCAATACCTGCTTTTAATTGTTTTTTGTTTTCGTTAATTTGCACGATCGAACTCATCGCTTCCGGTGACAAGTTGTTGTTGGCTAAACCAGTCAGAGGCTGTATGTGCTGAACGCTAGGCATTCCTATTTCTACTTGGGCTTTGTTGTTTAAATTTGACAGTGCTACTTCGTTAAAACCGTCAATATTGATGACTAAATCTAACTCTTGACCCAAAGCTAAAAAGTAATTTAAAACTAATAATTGTTGGGGCTGTTTGTATCCGCCATTCCCAAAATTTAAAACAAAAATTTCCTTGTTTGCAAATTCTGGATAAGCCTTTAATTTGTTAGACAATCTGCGATTTATATATTCATCAACTACAAAATTATTCGCAACTGAACCGCCAAAAACTCCGATAATAACTTGATTTTTATTTGCTTTAATAAACGGATATTCGTAGAGGGAAAAAAAGCCGTGTTTGTTGACTTTTAACTTTAATTTTTCATTTGTGAAAGCACCTTGTTTGAGTACATAGCCAAAAAGTGGGTGCAGTCTTTCTACGATAGATTCATCAAGTCTAATGCCGATCCTTTCAATATCTTCTACTACTTTTTCTTTGGCTTTAGTTCTGGTATAAAAAAACTGCTTTTGGTTGATAAAATAAAAAGCTAGCGACAAAGCTTCCAGACAAATAAAGGCGATCGCCAAATTAACCGCGATTATAATTAATATGTTTTGGTTTTTTTTCGGCGCCGTTGAATCTTTCATGAAATTTGACTGATTACGGTTGTTTTTTGGGGACTTGAGACTGCTTCAAATTTTCGCACAAATTTCGGTTAATCAGGATACTAGCCAGCCGGTGTCCGAGTTCATTCCAGTGACCCCCACAGGGGACAGAATTCTCAAAACCGTGGGCGCAGACTTGATATTTTTCAGTGTAACCTTGGATCTGTTCGGATAAATTCAGTACCCGAAAACCCTCGCGCGCGCCCAATTTTTCTAGCCGCCTATCGGGATAAAACAAATCCTGAATGTTGTTCTTTCTCATGAAATTTTTTCGCCTCTCGGCCTCCGGTCTAACTTGCATCGGATCGCCGATCGTCACAACCAAGAAATCAGCATTTTTCTGCACAACTTCATTCCGCATCGTCACAATCAAACCCTCTGTCACCCTCCAAGCCTCTTCCCAAGTGGCATCTTGAGGTTCCTTGAGGTTGAGGGTACTTAAAGTGGTAAAGTGCCCCGATAACTCCCGCTTTTTCCGATCTAAGTCTACTTTTTTAATGACTTGCAAAATGCGCGAATTTTTGACGATCAAACTGGGCATTCGGTCTACAAAGGAAACTGCTCTTTCGTTGCGATCAATCGGCGCCAGATTGCGAAAAGACATATCCGGTACTAACTTGCCGCTAGCATCATAAGCAAAAAATGGTCGGTAGCGATCGTATTCCAATTGCGGCGAATTGTTAATTATATCATTCCCAATAAAAAAAGCAAGAATTACAATATCAGGACTGTAATCCCACACTTTTTTTCGCAGCATTATCAATTCTTGAGCAGTACCGTAGCCCTGCACCCCAAAATTCATAACCTCAACATTTTTGCGTCCTTTAACGGCTTCGCAGTTGCCTAACTTTCGTTCCAATTTTGACCAGAAAGTTTGTTCGACAGGTACGTGAATTGCTTCGGTGAAAGAATCGCCCAAAACCGCAACACGCAAAGTATTTGGAGGTTTGGCTTTTGTATGCTCACGATCGCGCAAACTCTCGCTATTCACCTGCACAAAACTCGCACCTTCCTCATTCCACTCCCCCGACGCACCAGGTTTCAGCTTCCAGCCCAAATTCGGATCGGAAGTGTGGAAACGAGTTGGCGCAGACTCTACGAAATCTCCTATTTTTGGATAGCCTTCAATCCTCGCTACCCGCAATCCAATTTCACCAATTACCACCCCCATCAATAAACCGCCGAGTGTCAAACCCAAATTGACACCCAAATTTTTCAACTTGCTCATTATTTCAAAACAGCGTGTAAATAAATGGAGCAATCACAGAACCCTGACTCAATACAATCAAAGCTCCCAAAAAGACTAAAGTCACAATGAGCGGCAACATCCAATACTTTTTGCGTTCTCTCATAAACGCCCACAAATCTTTGAGAAAGTCTAAAGTTGCTTCAAACACTTAAAAAGGACGCTCCATACTAACTTTTGTTCTTGCTTTACTTGGGATGCGGTAAGTATCCATTTTAGGATTGAGTTTTCGCCGCATTGCATCTTCGCCGAAAATGTTTTTGAGCACTCCCATCGGCCAAACTATCAGGTAAAAAACTATCCCTAGGATGAGCGGCGTTTGGATTTTGTGGAGGAGGAATCCAAAGCGCATCCACCCGTGATAAACGGGGTTCAGCGATTTTGGCGCAACCAATGCTAGCAGCACTAGCACTCCGCAGATTGCCCAAGGCCACCAAGGTAGAGAATGCCGCCGCAGTAAAGGTACTGCTAAACCGAAGATCACTGCAATCAAGCCGCCAATTAGCAGCCCGAAATCGCGCAAGCCTTTTTTGTCGAGTTTTTTAATTTCGTCGCTCATTAGAAATGGGGAATTGGGAATTGGGAATTGGGAATTGGGAATTGGGAATTGGGAATTAGTTATTAGTTATTCGTTCCAATAAGTAGCTAATAACTAATAACTAATGACTAATGACTAATGACTAATCTAGTTCAAATTCATTTTTCCAAGCATCATCTTGTTTCCAAGGAATTTGTTCGGACTTTGGAAGCAAGAAATTTTCCAAAACCAGATAGTCCATTTCGGTTCGCATGAAACAGCGGTAAGCATCCTCTGGAGTGCAAACAATGGGTTCGCCTCGGACGTTGAAAGAAGTATTTACCACAATAGAACAGCCCGATCGCTTTTCAAAATGGCTGATTAAGTCATAGTAGCGAGGATTGGTTTCTTTGTGAACAGTTTGAATGCGAGCCGAGTAATCGACGTGGGTGACAGCCGGAATCTCGGAACGCGGAATGTTGAGCTTTTCAATGCCAAACAACTGCTCTTGTTCGGGAGTCATCGGAATGCGGAGACTGGACTTGACAGGTGCTACCAATAGCATATAAGGGCTAGAATGGTCAATCTCGAAATAATCCGCAACTCGTTCGGCTAAGATTGACGGCGCAAAAGGTCGAAATGATTCCCGATATTTAATTTTCAGGTTCATCACGGACTGCATTTTAGCACTGCGGGGATCGCCAATAATCGATCGACCACCCAGAGCCCGCGGCCCAAATTCCATCCGCCCTTGGAACCATCCCACCACATTTCCCTGTTCCAAAATTTCCGCCAAATGTGGCATTAATTCGGCATCATCTAATCGGTGATAGCTGGCTTTGACAGCATCCAAATATTCGATAATTTCTGCGTCAGTAAACCTCGGCCCCAAATATGAGCCCCGCATTTGATCGTGACAAGTTAAATGAGCAACCGACTTCGCCACAGTTGCCACCGCTTGGTTTGCAGTGAGAACTTCAGTCCTCTCCTCAACCGCTGAGTTTGTAGTGATAAGTTCAGTTTTGAGGGATTCTATACTATTTGCTGTCGAGTTCGCGCTCACAGTGCGAGTTTGTTCGCAATACTGATACCAAATCGCCAAAGCCGCCCCCAAAGCACCGCCAGCATCTCCCGCTGCCGGCTGAATCCAAATATCTTTGAAAATACCTTCCCGCAAGAGTCTGCCGTTAGCAACACAGTTGAGAGCAACGCCGCCGGCCATACAAAGATAATCAACATCCAATTCTTTTTTAACTGTTCTGCACAACCGCAAAACAACTTCTTCGGTAACAACTTGAATGGAAGCTGCAATGTCCATTTCTCGCTGAGTCAATTTTCCTTCAGCTTGACGTGGCGGCCCTTCAAACAGTTCGTCAAACTTCTTGTTTGTCATGGTTAAGCCAACTGTATAGTTGAAATAATCCATGTTCAAACGGAAAGTTCCGTCGTCTTTGAGGTCGATTAAATAGTTGAGAATTTTGTCTACATACTTGGGTTCGCCATAAGGTGCTAAACCCATGAGTTTGTATTCACCAGAGTTGACTTTGAAGCCTGTGTAATAGGTGAAAGCTGAATAAAGCAAACCCAAAGAGTGGGGAAAATCGATTTCCCACTGAGGTGTAAGTTGGTTCCCGTCTCCCAACCAAACCGAGGTTGTTGCCCACTCGCCCACGCCGTCGAGGCACAAAACGGCTGCTTTTTGAAACGGGCTGGGGAAAAATGCCGATGCTGCGTGGGATTGGTGGTGTTCGGTAAATAGCAGAGATGGCAGTTTATTCGTTTTGCAGTTTGCTATTGCTGCCAGATCTCTTTTGAGCATGGTTTTGAGGTAAAGCTTTTCTTTGAGCCATATCGGCATGGCTGCTAGGAAAGAGCGAAAACCTTGGGGTGCGTAGGATAAATAGGTTTCGAGAAGGCGCTCGAATTTGACTAAAGGTTTGTCGTAAAAGACTATTTGATCGAGTTCCCGCAAATCTATTTTCGCTTCTTTCAAGCAATAAGCGATCGCATTCTTAGGGAATCTGGCGTCATGCTTTTTGCGGGAAAATCTTTCTTCCTGCGCTGCTGCTATAATTTCTCCGTCGCGAATTAAGGCTGCGGCGCTGTCGTGATAGTACGCCGAGATTCCAAGTATGTTCATCGCTCTCCTCACAAATCGCAATGCGTTTGCTTTTGACTATTTAGAATAGCTAACGATTATAGCTGCTTCAGTGCTGATTGGGAATTTAATTTTGCGATCGCCTCTAATTTTACCTGGATCGATGTCGGTGCAACGTCCGAGGACGATCGGCTGTTAGAGAGCATTTAAGCTAGCGCCGGCTTATCCTGCGCCCCCAAGCTCTGAAGTAAGTTACCACTGGGAATTGATAAAATTCACCTATCAACCACAGCACAATGCCTAAATGGGACAAAAAAGCTAAGCCTGTCCAAGCTGCGGGCAGCCACGACAACCGGCTGCCGGGAACCGGGGGAAAATAGTAAGCTGAAAGTCCCAGCAAGGTAGTGGGAAGGAAAATTAGACCAAGAGCCGCTGCCAAGTAGGGCCATCCGAATTCTACGCCTTCGAGGTGGGCTCCTATCCACTGTTTGCCGTTCCAGTGCCAAGTGACGGGCGGTTGGCGATCGGCCATTTGGAGCGATTGTCTTTCAACGCTTGCGGTATAAATGTGCTGGCAGAAGTTGCAAGCTAGGGCGTCCATCAGTGCTAGGGTGGAAATTTGACCGGTGCGGCACACGGGACAGGGATATGTATCTTGAGGGTTGAAAGGTCGGGTTGATTTTTTGGAAATCTGCATAGATCAGGCTGTTTGTCAAGATATTGAGCGATCTTAACAAACTACAGAGATTATGGGTTGGCTGATGGCGGTTTTTGTATCTAGATTGTTGGTGATTTAACAGGTTTTTTCACGCTTACGTGTCCCAGAGGTTAATGCAGTTTCATGGTGGATGATTCGGATTAATTGCGGTGATTGTTGCTGTACCGAATTCTGGCTCCTGCCCAGTGAAGTTTTTCCCTCAAAGTGTTGAAATAAGAATAGTTTTCCCGCAAAATGATAAACTTGGCTTCGCAGTCTGCCCTCCGCACGTCTACGCGCTGTCCTGGCCAAATTGCAGTACCCAAAATGCCGTCTGTCCAGAGTTTGGTACTGAGTTCGTAATCTGCTAAAGGCCAAATGCTGACGACTGAACCGGGCGGCAGGACGATCGCCCGACTGGATAAACTCAAAGGGCAAATTGGAGTAACTGCGATCGCCTCCATTCCTGAGTGCATAATCGGCCCGTTGGCAGATGCAGTGTAGCAAGTCGAACCCGTGGGAGTTGCCACAATTAAACCGTCGCCTTGATATTGATCGACTACTTCGCCGTCAACTTCCATTTCTAGAATACAGCTCGGCATTCGATCGGCTGAAGCAGGTTTGACACACATTTCATTTAGTGCCAAAAATCGATCGCTTTGGGGTTCGAGATTGCTTCTGTTTCCCTCAAAAACTGTTGCCTGCAACATCATCCGCGTCTGCACAGCATACCTGTCTTCCGAAAGTCTGTCCCAAATCTCCTCAGTATTTTGGAAATCCTCAAAAGACTCGGTTAAAAAACCCAGATGTCCCCCCACATTCGCTGCCAAAATCGGGATGCCGTCAGCCGCCAAATTCCTCGCCGCAGCTAGGGCCGTACCGTCGCCGCCCAGCACCACCGCTAAATCAATTGGGCTGTTACTAGAAGCTAAAAACACCGGATACGGGTTATCTTTGGGGCCACTCGGCCCCATTAAAACCTGACACCCGCGACTTTCTAATTGGCGGGCACATTGTTCTGCCCACCGCTGGCTGAGGGTATCTCTGGCTTTGTGGGCGATAATTACTTGTTTTAGTTGCACAACCTATCGATTTTAGATTTTAGATTTTAGATTTTAGATTTTTAGATTTTTAGATTTTAGACTGAATTGCCGCGACCGGGACGATCGCATCGTACCTGGAAAAATATTATTCCGATGCCCCTGGAAATCTCCCGTCCGAGACTCTCCCTCTGGTTTATAGCAGTTGCAAAAAGTAATCCAATTTTTTGGAAAGCTCGCCTCCATTATCTCATCTTTAATTCCCAATTCTTGAATCTAAAATCTAAAATCTAAAATCTAAAATCGTATTACCCGTCGCTGCGGCTGGATTTGGGCCGTGGCCAGATAATGCTGGAATCGGCCGCGAGTAGGCTAGAAACTGCGCTGGCCCCAAAGCGGTTGAGGTGGCTGGGGTCAACAAAATAGTCATTGCGGCCCGGCCACCGCTGCGACAAGTCGCGGAAAGCGAAGCCTTTTTGCCGGGAGAGTTGCTGCATTCGCTGCCGGAACTGCTGTTCTGCCCGCAGGCGGGTTCCGTCTAAGTAGTCATTGGTGAGGGGCAAATTAACGAAAATCAGGGGAATTTTGCGAGCTTTGGTAAATGCTACAACTGAATTAAAGGCTGTTGCTTGTTTGCCTCCGAGGTTGAAGTTTTCGTAGTCGCGATCGTACTGGCCTGAAACGTAAGCGCGTTCTCGATAATAAGTGTTGGGATTGTACTTGCCCGACATAGCCATGAATCCGTTGGAGTCGATCGAATCTGCCAATTGGTTGAGTTGTCTGATGGCTACTGTT
This sequence comes from Microcoleus sp. AT3-D2, assembly GCF_036705715.1. Classification (NCBI taxonomy): domain Bacteria; kingdom Bacillati; phylum Cyanobacteriota; class Cyanophyceae; order Oscillatoriales; family Microcoleaceae; genus Microcoleus; species Microcoleus sp. AT3-D2. Next base: position 9,219 of record NZ_JAUBVE010000101.1, read on the forward strand.
GTCGGCCGCGAGACTGGAATCAATTGTGCTTGAGGGGTTGCTGCATCCGCTGCGATCGGTTTTAACTCATATCTTGCAGCATTCTCAGCAACGGGGAGTTTGCCGATTCCACTAGACAGGAATTGGATTGTGGGTTGGGTGTTAGCAACGGGCAGTTTGCCCGTTCCACTAGACAGGGATTTGATTGTGGGGAATAGGGGATGGGCATCTTGCCCGCCCTTGAAAGGTTGATCTACAGAGGTAAATGCTTTGCGGAAATTGTTGTTAGCGCAGGGCTGCGGGAATCTGTAACACATCGGAATCTCGTTGAATTCATCGGACAGCAGTTCGGGGCGAATGCCTGCTGCTAAAAGTTGGCTGCCTTCAGAATCGACGATCGAATTAAAAGTGCGATCGTCCCGGCCGCTGTTAAATGCCCGCACGCCGTCTGCCCAGATAATCATTTGAGGCAAATGACCGGGCTTCAAAAGCCGCCGCAGTTGAAAGTCAACTACTTGTGCAGTTGCGCCGTTGACTGAAAAGTTAAATACTTTTAAGCCCCGCCGACCTCTTTGGGCCAAAGATTGTTTTAGCTGTTTGGGATCGACGCCCTGCAATGCGCGGGAACTGCCGACAATCAAAACATCTGGTGGGCCGACTGTGGCAACGTAGGATAGGTAAAGTTCGAGTTGTTCGTTGAGTAAATCGCTGCTGAAGCTGACTGTACTGGCTTGCGATCTGGTTGCGCTCGCTTGCTGCTGGGAATAAACCAGGTTTCTCATGTACTCGATTACTTTTTTCTCCGCAAACGCCCGTCTGGGACTGCCGGGGGGAACCGCTTGCATCCAAGCGACGGCCTGCACCCACAGGGCGGCTACTTCGTCCCAGTCTTGTTTTGAATTGGCGGATTGAGCCAAATTAGAAGCTTGGGTGGCAAAGTTAACTGACTCCGTGAAGGCATCGTTTTGCGGGCATGAGGGAACGCTGAGGGATTTTTTGGTTTTGTTGGAGTTTTGAGCTAACAGAGACGTTGAAGACTGCGCTAGGACGGCGGATTCGATCGAACCCGATGGCGCTGCGGAGTTGGGCGGCTTCGTTGACGAACATCCCAAAGTTACGGCTAATACAGCGGCTGCGGCGCAGGTACGTTTGAGGATGCTGGTGCTGATGCTAGCAATGTAGCGGCGAATCATAAAGCTTTCAGCGATCGCGAAACATTACTAGATATTACTCATTATTCGGCGGATCGAGCAATTAGCTCAAACAGATGTTTTAACCATTCAATAAAAATTAAGGCGATCGGGCCATCGCAGCTAAGCACCTGCGCTGTTATTGCTTGTCCCATCGGCATTGCAGGCGTTTTCTGCCATGCCAGCCAAGTGTGGATTAGCGCTTTGGGATGATGAATTAAAGTGTAGCGGTTAAGTCCGGCTTGTTCGAGCTCTTGTAAAATTGCTTCGGCTTTCGGATGCAGGGTGTCGCCAGGGGGGATGAGATAGGCGACAAAATCTTCTAACATTCCAGGAAGTTGATTGTTTGGCATCAACCAAACTCCGACGCGAGGCAAGTATGGATCTGAAGGTGTGCAAACCCAGCCTTCGGGAGGGGGAGATTGGGGGATGTCTCGATAGCCGATCGAACTCAGTTTATCTTTAAGAGATTGCCACCGCCCACTTAAATTGCGATCGGCATCTACCACAATTCCCAAGGTGCGTAAATTCTCTGCTTTCAATCTTTCTGGCAAGCCATTTAGCAGCGCTTCAACTCCTTCTGTACTTCCTTCTCTACCTTCTTCTTGCGGTACTTCGACGGAAAATGTTTCTGGCAGTTGATATTGCTGGCACAAAGCCCAGATTACGTGTCGGTCATTCTTACCTTCTACCAATAACTGTTGAGGTTTTGGTTGAGGAGGTTTTCGTGCTTTTGGCATTAGCGCACCTCGATACTTTGGCGCACTGCAACGGACAATTCATCGGGAGTGTATTCAACTGCACGAATATCATCACCGCGCCGACTCAAGCGAAATAATTTGCCAACAGAACTATCTTCTGACTGTTCTAAGGCTTCTTGAAATGCGGCTATACAATCCCAACTGTGGGTAGTTGCAAAGACTTGAACGTTCAATCGCTGTGCTGTTTCAAATATCAATCGCCACATATCAGTTTGGGTTTGATAGTAAAGACCTGTATCAATTTCATCGACTAGCAAAAAACCATTTTCTGATGATACGGCTGCCATTGCTATATTAATAATTCGTCGCATACCATCTCCCATACTGCCTAGAGGAACTGGGTGAGGCTGGCCCCGAAGTTTAAGCAAAATACCACTATTATAAGTCTGGCGACTCGTGAAACTAATCCGTTCCACATCAGGCTCCAGAATTTGCAATGCTTCTACTACACTTTGTTCTTTCGGTGTGAGTGTTATTCTATCCCACAGTACAGACAGTTGCGCAAAGCTTTTATTAGTGGTTGTTAGAAAATAATTTTGATTGCTGCTCCCTATAGGAAAAACTAACTTAGATGTGTTGCCCAACCGCAAGTAACGCGAATCGCCTATAGTTCCATCAGTACGGATAGGAATTGTTATTTTGGTATACTGTCCGTATGAAACAACTAGCTCACCGAATAAATCTCCACCTGCAACTAAATCCTCTAATCCAGGAAGTGCAAGTTGCTGGGGAATAGGATCAGGCTCAATTTTTAATGAGAGCGGATGCTCTTTTGTAGAGCGGATATGAATAGCCCCATCGAAGTTATTAAGTTGATGACCGTAAAAAATATGTAAAATCTGATAATGATGCTGAGAAACGACTTCGCCATTTCTTTGTCTAGAAGGCTCGACTGTTAGTTCACCTCTGCTTTTTAGCACCTCAAGTAGAAACTGAATGTTTCCTTCATTAACTAATAAATAAATGGCTTCCAAAAAAGTAGTTTTACCGCTATTGTTCTGACCGACTATCAGATTAACCCTAGCTAGCTCGTCGATATGAAAATCTTTAAAACAGCGATAATTTTGGATGGTGAGATCGCGCAACATGGATTCCTCGGATATTAACTATATTGTATCATTTCTCCGTTCAGACTAGAAACCAGTATGAGATTCAATGACTGCTTCGGCTTGCAGGGCGATCGCTCTCAATTTATCCAATGTATCCTGGTTAGCACTCTGCCACAACCCCCGCTGACGAGCTTCTAGCAATCTTTCCGCCATATCTCGCAGTGCCCAAGGATTGTTTTCTTGAATAAATGTTTGCACTTTTTCATCAAAAATGTAAGCCTCTGCGATTCCTTCATACATAAAATCCTCTACACAATTTGCCGTAGCATCGTAAGCAAACAAAAAATCAACAGTTGCTGCAATTTCAAACGCACCTTTATAACCGTGTCGCATCGCACCTTCTATCCATTTGGGATTCACAGCCCTACTGCGATAAACCCTCGCAATTTCTTCTCGCAGTTGCCGGACTTTCGGATTTTCGGGAATTGAATTATCTCCGAAATAGGTTTCAGGATTTTTGCCTTGCAAATTGCGAATTGCGGCCGTCATTCCCCCTTGGAATTGATAATAATCATCCGAGTCGAGGATGTCGTGTTCGCGGTTGTCTTGGTTTTGCAGAACTATTTGCATTTGGCCGAGGCGTTGTTCAAATGCTTCGGGTGCAGAACATCCCCATTCACTCTGTTTAACTCCTGCTAAATCTCCCGGCAAATTTGAGGAACTAGAGGAGGTATAGGCGTAACTGCTCCAATTAATGTAAGCTTTTGCTAAATCGCTATCGTCTGTCCAGTTTTGAGCTTCAATTATGCCTTGAAGTCCTGCGCCGTAAGCACCTGGTTTTGAGCCAAACACTCGAAATTGCGATCGCCCTTGCGCCTCTTCCTGACTCAAACCTGTAGATTCCCAATACAAAATCTCTTCCTTAACTTGTGCTGCTAAAGGGTTGTTTTCTGCCGATTCGTCTAAATCTGCCACAGCTTTTACCGCACTGTCAAACAAATCAATTAAATTAAAAAAAGCATCGCGGAAAAAGCCAGAAATTCGCAAAGTAACATCAACGCGCGGCCGCCCCAAAACCGAAACTGGCAAGATTTCAAAATCTACAACCCGGCGCGAAGGGCCATCCCAAACTGGTTGAACTCCTATCAACGCCAAGGCTTCGGCGATGTCGTCTCCCCCCGTCCGCATGGTGGATGTTCCCCACACTGACAAACCCAAAGTTTTCGGATATTCGCCGTTTTCTTGGGTGTATCTTTCGATTAAAGTTTCAGCAGCAACTCTGCCAACTCTCCAGGCGGTTTCTGTGGGAATAGCGCGGATATCTACTGAGTAAAAATTCCGACCTGTGGGCAATACATCTGGTCTGCCGCGGGTGGGCGCGCCGGATGCGCCGCTTGGTATGTGCCGCCCATCTAGTCCGCGCAAAAGGTTGGTAATTTCTTGGTTGGTTTGGAGGAGTGATGGTAAAAGATAGTTGTTTATCCAGTCTAATTCTTGTTGGGTTGCTTCTTTTATTTGGAGATTTTTAACCGCAGATGAACGCGGATGAACGCGGATGTTTTCGATTAACTTATCTACTAATTCAGCGGCTTTTTTCTCGAGTTCTGCTGTTAAATCGCCTGCTGTGCGGTGCTGAATTATCGAGGTTGGATCGCAGGTTAAGGGGTCGAAATCGTAGCCTGAGTCTTCTGCTAGGGCGCGGGTTATACCCGATCGCCCGTTGGTGGGATGGCGGGCGATCGCAATTATCAAATCTCTCAACTGTCTACCTTCGGGACACTGCCCAAAAATGTGCAATCCGTCGCGAATTTGGGATTCTTTGAGCTCACAAAGATAGCCGTCGGTGCGAGTGATAAATTCTGTAAATTCTGATTTATTTAGTTGTATTCCTAAGTCTTTATCTAAGTTTTCTTTGTTGGTGAGGGCGAGAATGCGATCGCGAATCATGGGTAATCTAGACGGATCTAAACTTTGGGCTTCGCAATACTCGTCGATTAAGGTTTCCAACTGCTGCAAAGGCCCGTAGAGTTCGGCGCGAGTCATGGGCGGTGTCAGGTGGTCGATTATCACGGCTTGCGATCGTCTTTTTGCTTGGGAACCTTCCCCCGGATCGTTGACAATGAAGGGATAAAAATTCGGCATCGCGCCTAATGCTACTTCTGGATAACATTTGTTAGACAATGCTATACTTTTCCCAGGAAGCCATTCTAAATTACCGTGTTTTCCGGCATGAATTATAGCGTCAATCCCCAACTTTTCTCGCAACCAATAATAGTAAGCTAGATAATTGTGGGTAGGTTCTAAGTCAGGGGCGTGATAATTTAATGCAGGGTCAAGTTCGTATCCTCGCGATGGTTGAATTCCTACAAATACATTACCGAACTGAATTCCGGGAATCGGAAAAGACCCATTGTTACTTATAAAATCTTGTGCATAGCTTCCCGGAAGCCCCCATCTTTTACAAATCCCATCCTGTACTTGCTGCGGCAAACTAGCAAAATATTCTTCATATTCTGCCAAATCCAAAGATTGATGAACAGGCCGCAATTCGCGTCCTTCCGGGTCATTTGTCACGCCGGAAGTCAGGAGTTCAATTAACTCGTTGCCGCTAGCGGGGATGTTTTCAATGTGATAGCCAGCTTGCTGCATAGCTTTGAGGATTTCGACACAGCTAGCGGGCGTATCTAAGCCGACGCCGTTGGCTAAGCGGGCGTTGCGAGTGGGGTAATTTGCCAGAATTATGGCGATGCGTCTATTGGCGGCTGGGGTTTGTTTCATTTTCACCCAATTCGCGGTTAAATCTGCTACAAATGAAATGCGATCGCCCGCTGCTACATAGCCTACTACATCTGTTTCTAATTCGCTGTTCCAAGTCTGTACCGCTTTAAAAGAAACAGCCCTAGTAATGATTTTTCCGTCTACTTCCGGCAATGCTACATTCATCGCCACATCGCGGGGCGAAAGTCCCTGTAATTCAGTTTCCCACTGTTCCAAACCGCCACCGCTGAAGATTGCTTGCAATACAGGGACATCTAAGGATTTTAAACTATTTTGTTCCGGTTCTTGGCTGCTAAAACCGGAGACTGCAAAACTTGTAGTGTTGAGCAATAATTGAATTGGTTCTGATTCTTTGGGTTGAAAATATTCCAGCAATTCTATTTGCAAATCTGGTTCCCGCAGAGAAGACACAAAGACGGGAACAGGGACTAAGTTTCGCTCTGCTATATCTTGACAAAGTGCATCAATTGGTGCTAAGTTTCCTGATAAGTAATGAGCGCGATAAAATAAAATCCCGACTTTAGATGTAGAAGTAATATCCCCGTGTCCGCAAGTTGGGGACGATTCAATTTGTTTTTTCCAATCATAAATTCCGACGCGGGAAACTGTTTGAGGTAGGGGCGGATTATAAGCAGTTTTTAGGCAAGTATCGGCGGCAAATTTTAGTGCGTTAACAAAGTTTTGGACTCCACCTTCTGTGAAATAGCGCCAAAGTTGATTGACTGCTGACAGCGATACATTGGAATGGCTGATTAAATCGGGGTCGGGACTGTCTTCTCCCGGCATTACAATCAGTGATGCGTTAGTTTTCTGCACAGTTTCCCGCAGAATTTCTAACCCGTAAGACCAATAAGAACGCCCTCCTAAAAGTCTTAAGATTATGACCTCTGCGCTTTCTAAAACTTCCTCGGCATAAGTATCAATTGTTAGTTGTTGCTGCAACTGAAGCAGGTTTACTGCACGCACTTTGGGAAATTTGGCCGGCATTTTGGAGGCGGCGGCTGCGAGAGTTTGAATGTCGGTGTCAGCAGCACTAATAAATACTATTGGTGCTGGGGTTTGCTGAATAAAAATTACTCCTTCTGCTTGAGGGTTCCAACCTCCGGGTGTGGCGGCTATTTTGTGCATTAATTTTTTTTATCTTAATAAATAGTGAGAGAAAGTGCGATCGCCCTTACTATAACATGACTTATACATAAATAAAGGCTAGGGCGTGTTTGCCAACCCGGACATTCCCGCCCAACCGAGAGAGGGGGGACACGGGGGAACCGCCCCTACATTCGGGGGGAGAATGAGCGTCAAAGTCCCGGAAATCTCAACCTATAAACTGACAAATAAAACTCCCAAAATCATTATTCCCGCCCCTAATAATCTTTCTTTAATATCTTTTTCCTTAAAAATGAAATGACCGAACAATACACCCATTAACACGCTAGTACGCTTAATCGCGATCACTTGCACTACCAAAGTTAATGTCAAAGCTTGCATTTGAAAAAGCACTGCAATAGCATTGAAAGACCCCATAGCAGCTAGCATGGGTAATTGTTTGAGAATTTTTTCTCCTGAATTTGGGGTTTTGTACAATAAAACTGGTAGTAGCAAAACAGTGATTGTACCAAACAAAGAGAATACCCAAAAAATAGGGGATGAATTTGTAACTCCTATTTTGTCAAAATTGGAGGCAATACTCCATAGTAATGCGACGATTAACATCAATTTGGGCCCCGGCTTCTCCAGCAGTGCTTTAAATGGGGCTAAATATCCTTTATGTTTCTCTTTTATATTTAATAAATAAGAGCCTGCTACGATTAGTAAAATGCCAATATAGTCAAAAAGTTTTGGATATTCACCGACAATTAACGGTGAAGTTACCAACATGAATAATGGTGTCAAAGCTACCAGCGGTAGTGTCAGGGATAAATCTGATACTTTGATGGCTTTGATGTAGAGGAGGGATGTGACAGCGTTGATGCTACCTCCGATTAATAGAGCGAGCCAAAATTGAGAGTTTAATGGCGGAATTCCTGTATAAAATACCCAGGGAATCAAAAAGATGACTGAAAAAAATGAGAGAGACCAAGCTACAACATATTCGTCACTTTTTTTGAGGTTTTGTTTGCCAAAAACGTCTTTGACGGCTTCAAAGAAAGCGGTCAAGATTCCAAAAATTAACCAAGTCAACCTAAATATGCGCTCCTGACTCGCTCGTCGTTTAGCAAATCCGTTCCAATACCTGTGAGGGTAATATTACCAGCTTCTAGTACGTAACCCCGATCGGCAATTTGCAGTGCTAAACTGGCGTTTTGTTCGACTAAGAGGATTGTAACGCCCGTGGAGCGCAGATTTTGAATGATTGCAAAAATTTCTTTGACGATCGCAGGTGCTAAGCCTAAACTAGGCTCGTCTAATAATAGCAGCTTCGGGCGACTCATCAGAGCGCGGGCGATCGCCAGCATTTGCTGTTCCCCGCCGCTGAGAGTTCCTGCTAGCTGGCGGCGCCTTTCTGCTAGGCGCGGAAATATCTCAAATTGGCGCTCTAAATCGGCTTTTACGGCCACTGAGTCCGATCGAATATAGGCCCCCAATTCCAAGTTAGTTAACACCGTTTGCTGCGCCAAAACCCTCCGCCCTTCTGGACTGTGGGCGATTCCCAATTTCACCACTTCGTGAGCTTGGCGGCGGCTAATATCGCGCCCGCTATAAAGAATTTGTCCTTGTCGCCAATTAACTATTTTAGAAATCGCTCTCAGTGTGGTACTTTTGCCCGCACCGTTGGCGCCGATGAGACTGACAACCTCGCCTGCATTAATCATCAGATTAATATTTTGTATGGCTTGAATTCCGCCATAATTTACAGAAACATTTTTGAGTTCTAAGAGGATGTTTTGGGTGGTTTTGGATGGGCTGTCGTGCATTTTATGTGGTTTGATTGTTGATAACAACAAAACTGTCTCTTTTTCCGCAGTATGCCAGGGGTTTCAACCATTGGCTCATAGCTGAAGTTTTCTTAAGAGGAATGGAAGATTAATGTAAGGCTAACTATTGATTTTACTCGTTTCCCGCCCAAGCCTGGGAAACATTTAGATTCTCTACGTTTCATCTCCCAAATAAGCCTCAATTACCGCCGGGTCATTCCTCACAACAGCCGGTTCTCCCAAAGCAATAAGCTGACCGAAATGCAAGACGGCAATGCGATCGCACAATCCCATAACTAGCGGTACATGATGCTCGATCAATATTACAGTTAAATTGAATTGTTGGCGCACTTCGCGGATAAATTCGCTTAATTTGTGCTTTTCATTGGGATTCATCCCCGCGGCAGGTTCATCTAACAAGAGTATTTGCGGTTCTAGGGCTAAAGCGCGGGCAATTTCTAAGCGCCTCTGGTCGCCGTAGGGCAAGTTTTTGGCTTGTTCGCCCGCGCGATCGCCCAATCCGACTAAATCCAACAATTCTAAGGCTTTTCGCTGGGTTTTGCGTTCCATTGCGTTAGATGCTGGCAAGCCGAAAATCCCCGCCAGCACCGATAAAACTGGATTGCCCGATCGACTGTGAATGTGTCGGGCGATCGCCACATTTTCCACAGCAGAAAGTTCCCCAAACAACCGGATATTTTGAAAAGTTCTGGCAATACCTTTATTGGCAATTTGATAAGGCTTCAGTTGGGAAATATTTTCATTTTGATAAATCAGGTTGCCGCTAGAAGCAGGTATCAGTCCAGTCATTAGATTAAACAGAGTTGTCTTGCCCGCGCCGTTAGGGCCGATTAATCCAAAAATTTCGTGTTTTTTAACTGTAAAAGATACGTTGTTTACAGCAATTAAACCGCCAAAACGACGAGTTAATCCTTTGGCTGCTAAAACAGGATTGCTTGTTGAGATGGTAAGGGGTTCGGAAATCATAAACACATCATAGAACGAATATAAGATATCTAATTATGCCTTAGACTGCCGAATGTTCTTAAAGTGGCGCTTTTTCAGCAGTATTTAGGGCGATGGATTTCACGACGGACAAGCACAAATTTAGATGGCCCTGAGTCCTGAAACACCTTGATGAGAATGTAAACAGAATTATTCAAATGGCTGAGACGGCTCATCAAACACAAGGATTCTAGCCCATGACGAAGCACTGCAGACAAAGATTAGCTGCCGTAATTGCTCTCTAGTTTCTATCTTTCACATCGCCTTTGCTGTTGACTCGCAATGCTGTGGCTGGAATTGGGGACAAACCCACAGCTAATCCCAAACAGATTGCCTCCCAAGGCGGTTTCATTTTCTTGTAGGGGCAAACCCTCGTGAAGAGCCCCGATGCCTGAAATGCCCATGAAATCATCTGTGGGTGGGGGCGGGCACTCTGAGCACCGCCCCTACAAAAGCCTGCTTTTCGGTAGGGGCAATCCCCCCGTGGTTGCCCCGAAACAGCCCTGCCCCCACGGGGAAGTTAAACTCAACTTCCGAAGCGATTACAGAGTTTCCTCCAATAGAATAGCAGGGATGTAACGGTTCACGGAGTTTAAACCAAGACTTAAGAAAATCCCAGAGTCAGATTAAGGTAAGCCAGTTACATAATTCCTAAGCAAATCCGGTTACAGGTTACTTCTGTAGACTTGGAATCTTGCTGAGAAATAATTCCTTAGTCCGAGAATCACGATCGTACATATGTATAACAGGAACAAGGCGATCGTCAACCATCACTTTGTCATCCTGAATCTCCCAACATCTCTCATGATCTCCACACAGTGTGAGGACGGCACCACTCTTTAAATTATGTTTCACCGTTTGGTTACTGGGAAATTCATAGTTAATCACCTTATTGAACATTGCTTGATCTAGAGGTTTACGACGATGGCGTTGAGCCTCCACCACCATTAATTCAATTAATTGCATCATAAGATGGTTTCCTCCTAATACTGTCCCTGCACATAGTATAGGTTTTCCCAACAGTCCTTCAAGAGTTTTTTTTCCATAAACAGCACTCACCCATTCACTATCTACATTAGACCTCTTGCAAAATAATTTTATGATATAATGGAAAGTTTTGCTTTACTGGATTGAATCCCAACTCTTAACTTAT
>NZ_JAUBVE010000102.1:0-19701 GCF_036705715.1 Microcoleus sp. AT3-D2
TCATAAGTTAGGGTGAATCCGACTTCTAAACTCTAAACCTAAACCCTGCCTACTGTCTAGAACGAAATAGCCCTGCGATCGCATCAGCCTTAGTTAAATTCTGATTCGGGCCGAACTTCAACCCCGGAAACCCCGCCAAAAAGCCCCCCCGATTTGCCCGTTCGATCGCACTTCTCGCCCAAAAACTAGCAGAAACATCAATAAAATTTGTAGCCGGCACCCTCGGAATCGGACTAAACGCACTCACCAACAGCGCCGCATATTGAGCACGGTTTAAACTGTCATCAGGTCTAAAAGAACCGTCAGGAAAACCGCTAATTATATTCGCCGCAGCCAAAGCTTCAATAAACTTCTGTGCCCAATGTCCAGTAATATCGCTGAACACTGCACCCCCGATATTCGGATTGCCGCCGCCCTTTCTCACCGCACCTTGCACAGCTTTAAAAGCATTCACTTTCCCGTAACCAAACCAATCGCTGCGACCGTTGTTAGAATCGTAATTTCCCATGCGATTGCCCAACTGCGGATCGGGATCGGGATCGACAATTTTCTCAGCAGTTTGTTCGAGAATTCCCCGCACCTCCCGCGCCGTCAAACGGGGGTTAGCCGAAAGTATCAACCCTGCAACCCCAGCCACTACTGGAGTGGCGCTGGAAGTACCGCCAAAAGTATCAGTATAGTCCCCCCAGTCGTATCCCTGATTCCCGACTCGATCGGCAGTAAACACCCCCAAACCCGGCAAATACTGCGTCACCTGCGGCGGCGTGCCGATAAATCCGGTTTCTGGCAACCAAGTTCCCGGCGGTGCGTTGTTGCTGGGGGCGCAAACCGAGATGCTGCTGCCCCAATTGCTGTAAGCTGCTTTTTTGTTGAGGGAAGTGGAAGCGCTGACGGCAATTACGTCGGGGTGAACGGCAAATCCGTTTAGCCATCTAGTTTGACCCTCCACGACGTTGTTGGGCCAGCCTTTCTCGTTAACAGTACCGTTGACTGGGCGGTTGGCATTCCCCGCAGCGAACAGAATGACGCAGCCTCTGCCGCCTCGCCCTTGGGTTGCTGCTTTGGTGATAACGGCACTCTGCCGCAGGGAAAGGGGATAGTTAACTGCAGCAGGCCCCCAACTGCAAGAAATGACGGCGGCACCTTTTTCGATCGCCCAATTAAATATTTTTTCGACAGAATTGTCATCGAGAAAACCACTGGTACGGATGGGCATCAGGGCGCATCCGGGGGCGACGCCGACAATGCCTTTGCCGTTTTCTTCAGCAACGGCGACGCCGGCACAACTTGTGCCGTGGTTGTCTGAGTCGGCGACTGGCATCGGGGAAGTGTCGCCGTCTTTGAAATCGATGGGTGAGACGATTTTGCCTTGGCCTTGAAAATCTGGGTGGGTGATGTCAACTGAATCGTCGGCGATGGCAATTACGATCGATCGAACTCCGCGAGTCAGGTTCCAAGCTGGTTCTGCATAAATTTGAGCACCGCCGACAAGTTCGTTGCCGCCTTTGTTGTTTAGATACCACTGTTTGGGATAAAGCGGATCGCGGGGCGTATAATGCTGCTGCGTCTCTACTACAATGTTGGGTTCAGCTACCAGAACTTCTGGATATCTTGTCAGGCGGTTGGCAATTTTGACCGGGTTTTCTGTTGCTTGTTTGGTGACTTCGCAGACGAAAGTGTTGGGAATTCCTTCTACTGGCCGGACTATTTTTAAAGCTGCTGCATTGGCGATCGCCTTTCGCGATTGTTCATCTACTTGTTCGCCAAATTGAATCGTAATTTGGTCGGTTAAATAAAAGAATGTACTGGGATTGTTCGCGGGGCAATAGACGTGGCTGGCAAAAGCTACAGCATCGCTGGCGCGGGCTGTTTGCATTGCTGCTTCTAGGCGATCGGGTGCAACGAGATATTCTTCCAGATTGCTTTGGCCGACGCGACGGTTGAGTTTTGCCCCAGTTGTTGCAGCCCAATCGTTTGAGGCTGATGCTGTTGATGAGGGGCGGACTGTAAAGCGATCGTCCGCTTTTGACAGCAGCAATTCGTCGCCGCCACGCTGCAAAATCACTGCCAGACTTTCATCTGGGACTCCGATTCCTTGATAATTTTGGAGAGTGTCGGAGGTGGGTTTGCTTGGTTGTACCATCAGAAATGTTCCTGTTTGATTTTGATGTAGATTTATCAAACATATTTATAAGCTGTCAGGGATGTTTTCACCATGAGGGGTTTGAAACTGTAACTAACAGCGGTAGGGCTCGTCATAAGCACCTTACTAACTCCATTAGTCTCAAGCGAGAGAGACCAAAGTTTGTGTAGGATCGGTTTCAACCGGCGATTTTTATTCGATGGCTGGGTGTTTTTCCGATAAACCACCTCACAGAAAACTCGTTTTGAGCTTTTCTCCCGATCGCACCCTTTGACATTTCAACAAATTTGGTTTACACTTAGCCGGTTGCGATCGCCAATGGTAAGATCGGCTCAAGCTAAATATTTTTTTAAAGCGCATAGGCGCAAAGTAATTTCATGGTATACTCTGGAACTGTTTGTTGGCTTCGCTCCACTGCCCGGATTACGATCGGGGCGATCGCAGCTTTTACCCTGTTGCAACCGCTCCAAGTCCAAGCACAACAACCTTCGGGGCCAGAGAACCAACAGCAAGTCGATCCCGCCGACGACCCCACAGACCCCAACAATCTTCGCCCTCTGACGCAAGACAGCAGTCTGCTGAGCGTCCAAGGAGGCCAGCGTTTGATGACAGAAGCCAGCAGTGCTATTTCCTCTCAGAATTACGCACTGGCTACTCAAAAACTCCAAGAATCCCGCCAAATTTTCAATCAACTGTCCAACTTCTACCAACAACTGGGTAGCAGTTTTGCCGGAATTGACATCCGCTTGGCCGAAAGCCACCGCACCAAAGCTGTAGAAACGGCCCAAATGCGCGACGAAGCTACCTATCGGCTGGCGTTGGTACACCGGGCGCAAAATAAGCCCGAACTGGCTGTGCCCCTGCTGATTCAGATTATTCGATCGCAGCAGCCAACTCGCGACTTGGGCAAGAAAGCTTACCAGCAGTTACTGGAATTGGGTTTTGTGGATTCGCCCTTTCCCCGGCCTGCCAGCACTCAACCGAGCTCATCGACAAAATAGTTCCACTAAAATCTAAATTACAGCCGTTTATCAGAGAAACCAATGGTTACACCGTCTCAAGTAGCAGAAATGATTAAGGCAGGGTTGCCCGACGCTAAAATACAAGTTGAGGATTTGACTGGTGGCGGTGACCACTACCAGGCGAGAGTCGTCTCAGCAGCCTTTGAAGGAAAAAGCCGAGTACAGCAGCACCAACTGGTCTACGGCGCTCTCAAACAGGCAATGGCTAGTGAAGCCATCCACGCTTTGGGCTTGGAAACCTTAACTCCCGCAGAATGGGAAGCGAAAAGTCAAGCTGCTTAATTGTTGAGCGGCAATTAGCTATCACAAGTTTGTGCTTCTGTCAATAGTTGCTTGAAATACAACTGCTGCACTTACGCACAAAAACCAAAGAAACCGGGTTTTTTAACCGGAATCTATGGCTGTAACGAAAGATTGTCCTAAAAAACCCGGTTTCTGCGTCAGTCAACGTTTAAAAATTTTCAAACAATATTAGGAGCTACCATGACTACAGCAGCACATGAAAGAATTGACGAGTTGGTTAAGCAAAACAAAATCATGGTGTTTATGAAGGGCAATAAGTTAATGCCCCAGTGTGGTTTTTCTAATACTGTGGTGCAAATTCTCAATACTTTGGGAGTGCCTTACGAAACTGTTGATGTTTTGGCAGACCAGGAAATTCGTCAAGGCGTTAAAGAGTATTCCCAATGGCCGACTATTCCCCAAGTCTATATCAACGGCGAGTTTATTGGCGGCTCGGATATTATGATCGAGATGTATCAAAAGGGCGAATTGCAAGAAGTTGTAGAAGTGGCTTTGGCTTCTTAAATTAGACAGAAAAAACATATCCCCGACTTCTTTAAGAAGTCGGGGAAATAACAGCAATCGGGTTTTACGTTGAATTAAGTTAATTTACTTAATTACTTATGTCCAGGCAGAGCCGGGGAACCCAATACGGTCGGCTCGGCATCCAAGTTTTAGGCTCCGAAAGCGAGGCCGAGCCTCTGGACATCGGTTCCCTGGCCGAGCAAGGGAACCATTTAAGGGCAGTACAAGTTCCCGATTCCCGATTCCCAATTCCCAATTCCCAATTCCCAATTCCCAATTCCCAATTCCCAATTCCCAATTCATCAAGGGTTTATCAAACCGAATTTGCTATTTAATAGTAGTCTGATTCAGCCTGTGTCTGTGTCTGTGGCATTGCAAAATTGGAGGGGTCGTGAATGTAACGCGCTGCTTCTTCCTCTAGTCTGTGAATCAGATAGGGCTCCAAACTGTTGGAATGTCGCAGGGCTGCTAAATAGCCGTCTAAGTAAAGCCGCAGGTCATCAAAGCGATAACCTCTATTCCACATTTCGACGAGGGCGTCGGTGAGTTTTTGGTAGTGCCGGATTGTTTGGGTGTCTTGTAGCATAGTGTGAGTTTGAAATCCTTTGTGGTTTGTATAATGACGGCGGGATTTAGGAATGGCCTCGATTGAGGCTGAGTGGCTCAGCTTGGGGCTATTTCTAAATAAAAGTTTTTACCCTGCTCAACAGGCTACCCTCCATAAAAAATTTCACTCGTTGCAATGCAGTTGCTCGACTTTTGGCGCGCACCTAGATAATTCGCTGTGCGTTTAATAGAGTCGGGATGTGGCTGAATTTGACGGTCAAAGTGGCTGAGTGTTCCGGCTACCGAGCGAACGGTTGGAGGAATTCTAGTTTCACTTGCGCGATTTGTCAACCTCCTGGGAGTGGGGGCTGGGTCGGGGGGATCGCTTTTGGCAGGCGGTTGGGGCATGGGATCGATCGGCTTTACACTGTCTTATTTTCATTGTAAGCTTACCGCCAGAATGATTTAACCTTTCTGCAGGCTGACCCTCCCAAATTAACCAAATATTTAAAATTCCTACCCTGGGTGTGTCCGCTGCTTTAAACGCAGCTAATGCTTGAGTAGCGATGGTTACAAAAGCTTGACAAAAGCTCTGTTAACCTTGTAGCAATTAGTGATATGGGAAGCTCGCCTCTGTGGAATCTGCAAGTATTTCAATTGTTGAAGGGAATCCGCACCTGCGATCGCTCTTGGGCTGGCATCTACAGCAAGTCGGTCACTGGGTGCACCAGTCAGCGGATATCAGTCACGCTAGGGAAATATTTTTCAGCCGCCAGCCAACCCTAGTCATTCTGGATGCCCAATTGCCCGATGGGGACGGTTTGGAATTTTGCAACTGGCTGCAACAGCAGCAGCAGTCGCTGATTTTGATGCTGTCGGCGCGGAATTCGGAATCGGATATTGTTGAAGGTTTGAAGGCCGGGGCAGACGATTACCTGACTAAACCCTTTGGGATGCAAGAGTTTATGGCGAGGGTGGAAGCTCTGATGCGCCGTAACCGCACGATGATACCGCCGGCGACGCTGGAGTGCGGGCTGCTGAAAATTGATTTGGTGCAGCGCCGAGTGAGGTTGTACGACGAACATATTGAGCTGACTCCCCAGGAATTTAGCTTGCTGTACGTGCTAGCTCAAGCTGGAGGAGTGCCGCTGTCGCGATCGGATTTGCTGCGGAGGGCCTGGCCCGATGCTATTGATAACCCCCGGACGATCGACACTCACGTACTCTCTCTGCGTAAAAAAATCGAAATCGACCCGCGACAGCCGAGCCTGATTCAAACTGTACGGAATGTCGGCTACCGACTCAATCTGGAGTTGTTGAATGGGAATCAACGGCATTCTCCCCTGGTACCCGGAGCTGTGAGTTCTTAGAGTACGATCGGGCTATAAGTCGGATTTTATTTTGAGAATTGATTGGCGATCGCATCTGTTTTCGCTGCCATAATAAAATCATTGCGATGTAGTCCAGAAATCGCGTGAGTCCACCAAGTAACGGTCACTTTTCCCCACTCGGTTAACAGTGCAGGGTGATGTCCTTCGGTTTCTGCTGCTTCGCCGACGCTATTTGTAAAGGCGATCGCACTTTTGAAATCAGGGAATTTGTAGGTACGTTCTAACTGGGGAATGCCATTTTTTTCGATGAAATTCCAGTCGGGAATTTGAGGTTTTAGCTGGACAATTTCGTAAGCTGTGACGCGGGGAGAGTTTGGGCGGCAGGCGGCACAGTGTTCTTTTGCTAAAGGTTCCATAAATTGCTTGTTAGCGAGAAGATGCTAAAAGATATTATAGACATTTTCTAATGTGAATTATTTGGGATGGGGCAACTGTCATTTACGAGTGACGTAGAGAGTGTGATCGAAATCTTTCAAAAAATTGATGAGCAATCATTTAAAATTTATGGAAATAATCGTTCACCGTGGAATCGCTTAACCGATAATATCAGGAAGGGGCGGGTTGATTTTGCTATCTTGCTGATATTGTAAATGTTGGTGAACCCGCCCCTCCAAGTGCGATCGCTCAACCGATAACTTTCTTAATCAAATCCAGCTTACCTAGATAGGGAGCGTACCGCCATTTTAAGTCAAGTAAAAATGACTTTTGCAGCACGCTTTTTTGATGCGAAAAAGTGTCAAAACTTGCTTTGCCGTGATAGGTGCCGATGCCGCTGTCGCCAACTCCGCCAAAAGGTAAACTTGTTACTCCGACTTGCATAACTGTGTCGTTTATGCAAACTCCCCCGGAAGAAGTTTCCCGCAAAACTCGCTCTTGTTTCTCTTTATCCTTCGAGAACAAATACAAAGCTAGGGGTTTGGGACGGGCGTTGATTTGGGCGATCGCCTCCCCTAAATCATCATACTCCAAAACTGGCAAAATCGGCCCAAAAATCTCATCCTTCATCACAGGCGCATCCCAGGAAACCTTGTCGATCACCGTGGGTGCAATATATTTATCTTCGGGGTTTGTTTGACCGCCGACGACAATTTCTCCGTCTTTGATAAACTCTGCCAAACGTCCTAAATGATGCTGATTGATAATTCGGGAATAGTCGGGACTTTTCTGCGGATCGTCGCCGTAAAATCCGTGAATTGCTGTTTTAATTGCCTGCATCAAATCGGGTTTAACTTTTTTATCAACTAACAGGTAATCGGGAGCGATACAAGTTTGACCGGCATTGATGAATTTGCCCCACGCAATGCGTTTAGCAGTGTATTCAACTTGAATATCTGAGTCTACAATGCAAGGAGTTTTGCCGCCTAATTCTAATGTGACGGGTGTTAGGTGTTTGGCGGCGGCTTCCATGACTATTCTACCGATTTTTGTGCCGCCTGTAAAGAAGATGTGGTCGAATTTTTCGGCTAATAATTGTTGGCTGATTTCGACTCCTCCTTCGACGGCGGCTACGTAGGCGGGATCGAAGGTTTTGGTAATCATGTCGGCGACAACTGCCGACGTGTGTGAGGCGATTTCTGAAGGTTTGAGGATGGCGCAGTTGCCGGCGGCGATCGCCCCGACCAACGGTGATATCATTAGCTGAAATGGGTAATTCCAAGGCCCGATGATTAAAACTACGCCCAAAGGTTCTGGGTAAATGCGGGCCGATGCTGGGAATTGATCGATCGAAGTAGGCACTTTTTTCGGCTTTGCCCACGATTTAACGTTTTTGATGGCATAATTAACTTCTGCGATCGCAGCAATTTCAAAATAAGCCTCATACTCCGGCCTGTTCAAATCTGCCTTGACAGCATCCACAATCCGTGATTGATTGGAAACGATCGCACTTTTGAGCTTCTTGAGTTGTTCGATCCGAAAATCCACATCCTTAGTTTTCCCAGTCGCAAAAAA
The DNA here is from genome assembly GCF_036705715.1 of Microcoleus sp. AT3-D2. Lineage (NCBI taxonomy): Bacteria > Bacillati > Cyanobacteriota > Cyanophyceae > Oscillatoriales > Microcoleaceae > Microcoleus > Microcoleus sp. AT3-D2. Next base: position 7,860 of record NZ_JAUBVE010000102.1, read on the forward strand.
TTGCCGCTGCTGCTGGATAATATCGCTGACTCTGATTACCATATTTAGTCCTCCATGTCTATCAATAAATGTTACAACAGGAAAACGGAACTTGGGTAAAGTGCGATCGGTGTTAGAGTCCCGACTTATTGAACAAGTCGGGGGTCTTGCCTTTACAAATCATTTAGAAATGCTATAAATTAGAAGCTAATAATTGTGGAAATGACAATGGAGTTCGCTGATGAAAATATCTAAGAACGATTTTTTTTTCTATTCCTGCTGGCTGCTTTGCTTGCTTGCAGTAGCAGGATGTACCTCTAAGCCCGAAAAGCAAGTTGTCATCTGCTCGAAAGACTTTACCGAACAAGTCATCCTCACAGAAATTTTAGCACAGCACATCGAAGCAACAACAGATATCAAAGTAGAACGAGAACAGAATCTCGGAGGTTCGCTTTGCCATCAATCCCTAACGGCAGGTAAAATCGATTTGTACGTCGAATACACGGGTACTGCTTACGCCAACCTGCTCAAACAAAAACAGATTTCTGACCCCAAAAAAGTCCTCGATTACCTCAAACAAGAATATCCCAAACAGTTTAAAGCAGAATGGACGGAACCACTGGGATTTAATAACAGTTTTGCGATTATTGTGCGGGGAAACGATGCCAAAAAACTAAATTTACAAACTCTCTCGCAACTTGGGAAAGCTGCACCTAACCTCCGGGCTGGTTTTGGCCCAGAATTTAACGAGAGAGAAGATGGGTTTCCCGGATTGGCTAAAACTTACGGGATTAAATTTCGAGAACAACCGAAGGAATTGCTGTTAGGATTGCTTTATCAAGCGCTGCAACAAAAAGAAGTAGATGTGATTGCTGGTAATACGACGGACGGTTTGATTCAAAGTTTAGGTTTAGTAGTTCTCACAGATGACAAAAACTATTTCCCGCCCTACGAAGCAGTTCCGGTGGTGCGATCGCAAATTTTGGAGAAATACCCGGAATTGCGTCAAGTGCTCGCAGAATTGGGCGGCAAAATCTCCGAGGAAGATATGCGACGACTCAATTATCAAGTTGATAAGAAACAACAGGAAGCTGGACAAGTAGCCCAGGAGTTTTTGCAGCAAAAGTTGGGCGATGCAAAGCCTTAAACTCCGCCAAAATATGATTAAAATAGTCATTGAAGAATTTATCCGCAGTCGCGAAAATCAACAACTGTTATAAAAAATTAATGCTGCTTGCAAAGCATATCTCTCTGAAGAAAAACAAGTTTTGCTTCGCAAGATGAATCGCTCTCATCGGAGGCTGGTGGAAGGCGAAGGGTAATCAATATTTTCCAAGCTGCAAAACAGGAGCTTTTATTGCTTCAATCTGGGACTCGGCAACTTCAACTGTAATTGCTTCGATATTAAAACCCTCTAAGCTATAACCATCTTCTTCACCTTCCGGCATCTGGTAGTGTTCAACGATAGTTGCTGTATCACCTTTTTTTAGGCCATACTTAGGAATATCTTCTCGCAATGCTACCTGTGAAAACAGTTCAAATTTCATGGGGTTTAACCTCTTGTCAATCAGGAACTAATGTAACAAATCTGGTTTCGGATGGAGTAACGATCCAAACGGTTTTAACTTGTAAAATCGTACCGTTTGGACCTGTTAAACTGCCTTTAATCATGTACTTTTGACCGTATCTGGTGTTTTCCATTTGCTCCGCTTCCAGAGGAAGTATCTGGCTTCTTAAATCTCGATCGAGCTGTTGCCAGTTTTCTATGCTGTAACCACCTCGATCGAGAAACTGAGATTTGTCGTCTTTAGGAAGCCGGATTAATAAATAGTTGGTCAGCTTTGCTGAAGGAATAACCGAGTTAAGGCTGAGTTTTGCCATAGGAAGAATTTCCTGTTAAGTCCCTTCGCTCAGCCTCCGCAAATTCAAAATATCGCTCATCTTTTTAATTTGCATACAAGTGCGCTCGAACTGTTGTTTATCCTGGATATCCATGCACAAGTCAATTAATGCAGGCAATCCGGGATATGTTTTGACTTGAGCGCTGCGGACGTTTACTTGGTTGTCCTTCAAATGTGATAAAACATCATTGAGAACTCCCACTCGATCGAGGGCTTCAATTTGAATGTTAACCGGGTAAGTGTTGGGTCGAGATTCATTGCGGTTGCTGGAATTCCAACTCACAGGAACCAAGCGATCCCCAGGCACGTTCTCAACATTTGAACATCCTTGTCGGTGAATCGAAATTCCGCGAGTGCGAGTCACAACTCCAATAATTGATTCCCCAGGAATCGGACAACAACAGCCGGATAAATGGTAGAGCAATCCCTCTACACCTGCGATCGGTGATTTGCTCGGAGACGAACTCGGTACTGGTTTCGGTGCCGTCGATGCAGGTATTAGCAAGGGCACTTCGTGGGTTCCTGCGGGAGCAGCTTCAATTTTTTGCTGCACTTTTACTAAATCTCGCAGTCGATTTACTACGAGATTTAGAGTCACTTCGCCGTAGCCTAAACCGGCGATTAAATCCTCGACGCTGTGGTAGTTGCAGCGCTGAGCCACCGATTGCATGGGTTCAGATTTTAGCAAAGATTCTAAGCCATTTTTACCTAATTCTTTTTCCAGCAATTCCCGCCCGCGGGCGAGATTTTCATCTCGGTGCGATCGCTTCAACCACTGGCGAATTCGGTTTTTGGCACCGTTTGTCTTGACAAAATTCAGCCAGTCGGAACTCGGATGACCATTTTTTTGGGTCAAGATTTCTACAATATCGCCGTTCTTTAAAACCTTGTCTAGTGTTACCATTCGCCCGTTGACTCTCGCACCGGTGCAGTGATTGCCAATTTCTGTGTGAATACGGTAAGCAAAATCTACGGGAGTTGATCCGCTATTGAGAGCAATCACGTCTCCGTTAGGAGTAAAAACGTAAATATCTTCGTCGAATAAGTTGTCCTTAATGCTTTGTAAATATTCGCGATCGTCTTTGAGGTCGCTTTGCCATTCTAGGAGTTGCCGCAGCCAAGTAAATTTTTCGTCGTCGCCGGTGACTGTTGTGTTAGAACCGCCAGTTTCTTTGTATTTCCAGTGCGCGGCAATGCCGTATTCTGCAATGTGGTGCATTGCTACGGTGCGAATTTGCACTTCGATGGGGCGGCCGCTGGTTCCGATTACTCCGGTGTGCAAAGATTGGTAGCGGTTGGCTTTTGGTAGACCGATATAATCTTTAAAGCGGCCGGGAATCGGGCGGAAAGAATCGTGGACGATCGCCAAAGCCCGATAACAGTCATCATTGGTTTCTACTATGATCCGCACTGCCGCAATATCGTACACTTGGTTAAACCCTTTCTGGCGGCGCTGCATCTTCCCATAAATTCCGTACAAATGTTTGGGACGGCCGCTGACTTCATAGCATTTAATGCCTAAATTGTCAAGCCTTTCTCGCAAACTATCGGTGACTTCTGCGAGTTGAGTTTCTCGATCGACTCGCTTCACCGCCACCAATTCCTGAATTTCGCGGTAAGCTTCGGGTTCCAGGTATTTAAAGGCTAAATCTTCCAATTCCCACTTAAAGCGGCCGATACCCAAACGGTTTGCTAGGGGAGCAAAAATATCTCGGGTTTCTAGGGCAATACTGCGCTGCTTTTCTTCGGACAAATGCTCCAAAGTCCTCATGTTGTGCAGCCTGTCTGCCAGTTTGACGACAATGACGCGAATATCTTTAGCCATTGCTAGGAACATTCGGCGGAAATTTTCCGCAAGGCGCTCTGTTTTGCTGGAAAAATTAAACTTAGAAAGCTTGGTGACACCTTCAACCAACTGTCGTACTTCGGCGCCGAACCGCTGTTCTATTTCTTCGAGAGTAATATCTGTATCTTCAACAATGTCGTGGAGGAAGCCGGCGGCAATCATGACGTTGTTGCCGCCCATATACCGGAGTATTCCAGCGACAGCTACCGGATGGCAAATGTAAGGTTCTCCCGATTTGCGGTATTGTCCTTGGTGCAAGTCGCGGGCAAATTCAAAGGCCCGACAAATTAAGCTGTCGTCCGTCGAGCAATTCGGGTTAGGGTCTCCATCAGGCTGCGATCGAGTATTCAGGCATTCTTGCAGCCAATCGGGAACTACAGCAGGATCGATCGAAGGAGAGGGAGTCAGAGTGTTCGCGTTCATGGGGTACACCTTTAAAACTTAGAAATACAAATGGTTAAAAGCCGGTTTTCGGTTGAATTGCCGAAATTATGTGTTTAGCTATACTAAACTAATTGAATGCCACAATTTGCAATTCAAAAAAATAGTCGATTTTTCTGTTAACTATACCTATCGAATTCCGAGTCGCCCCCCCTCGGAGGTAGGAAAATATAGTGACACCACTGCCGCCACCGCAGTCTGTCGATCGGGGAAAATCGGGTAAAATAAGCATATTTTGGCGGTAACAGTTGAGGTTGCGGGGGATCGGCATTTACCGGCAACGCTAAACTAAAAGCAGCAGCCAGAAGGGTAGAGCCAGGCAAACAAATCAAAAAAAGTTCTCACAAAACAGGGAATTGCTCCAAAAACGCACGGCTTCCCTCAATATGAGCAAACTTAAGTAAGTATCTACCTTGATTATAAATACAAATTTGTTTACAAAATCATGATATTGTCCGAAGACCGCCGCCAGCGCTACCAAGAATTACAGCAAGCACTAGAACAACTACAAAGAACTGCAGCAGAGGATAATCTGGATCGGGCCGCGCTGGCGATCGAATACAGAAAAGTGCAACAATTTTTCGGAAACCAAATTATGAGAGCCGAAAGCGATGAGTTAGACGCCTCAGAAACACCCCCAGAGCAGTCCTATTTGACGGAAATTCACAAGCAACTGCGGTTATTGGGGACAGATGTCACGTTTTTGCAAGCGTCGCGCCAGCCAGCGACAGCAAAGGCGAGGCAAACTGGGGCGATCGCGCGGCTTAACACGCTAATTGGCTACTGTGGAGCGTTGCTGCAAAAAAATTCTGGTTCTTCAGGGCCCGCCCAGATACAGAATTAATAATTGAATTAACAGGGAATTAATAAGGCAAGGAGAAATAAAGCGGTGGAATGTCCAAAATGTAAACATCCCAATTTAGAAGGCGGTACCTTAGCCGGCCGTATGTCGGTGCAGTGGTGTCCCAACTGTTACGGTATCTGGATTCCAGGCAGAGAATATGAAGCTTGGCAAAAAGAGCAAAGCCAGTGGTACAACAAATCCGAGAAGCCTGATGCGACAGCGACTCTCGGCATAGAATTCACCCCGTCTGTCTACGATAGCAAAGCAGCGCTGTGTCCCGAAGACGGTCACTATCTGTCGCGGGCGAAAGTTCCTTTCAGCAGAGTGCCCTTTTACATAGAGCGCTGTATGTTGTGCGGGGGCATTTGGTGCGATAACGGCGAGTGGGACATTCTCGAAAGTCTGGGATTCCACACCGAGATTGACAAGATGTTTTCTCCGAATTGGCAAGCTAAGGCCCGCGTGCAAGAACTCGCCTCTCGGGAACGTCAAGTGCTGACTGAGAAGCTGGGGCCGGATATCGCCGGATATGTGTTGGAACTCGCGGAAGTTTTAGCAGACCATCCTCACGCAGATTGTGCCGCTACTTACATACTGCGGAGAGCTGAGTTGAAGCGAAAGGAAATTTAGTCAGTTGATGGTTGTCAGTTGACAGTTGACTGTTGACGGTTGACTGTTGACTGTTGTTAGTAAGCGGTTGGTCGGTTAATGATGTAGTGATAAAATCTTTGCTTGTAGCAATTTTTATTGGTATTTACAAACTGTTGACTGTTGACTGTTGACTGTTAACTTTTAACTGTTGACTGTTGTTAGTAATCGGTTGGTCGGTTAATGATGTAGTAATAAAATCTTTGTTGGTTGCAGCAATTTTTATTGGTGTTTACAAACAGCATATCGGTTTCTTGCCAATAACTCATACGTCCTAAAGAACACTAATAAATAACAACTAACCGCCAGTATATTGGATAAATAATAAATAACAACAGACAACAGTTAACAGTTAAAATTTAACAGTCAACAGACAACAGTTAACAGTTAAAATTTAACAGTCAACAGACAACAGTCAACAGACAACAGTCAACAGACAACAGACAACAGACTAAGGACTAAGGACTAAGGACTAATGACTAACGACTCTTCTCTATTTTCCGTTGACAATCTGCGAGTAGCTTATCCTCAGCGACGGGGCCAATCCGGTTGGGCCGTTGACGGGGTTTCCCTGGCGCTGCAACCGGGGGAAAAGCTCGGATTAGTTGGGGAGTCTGGGTGCGGTAAGTCAACTTTGGGAAGGGCGGCGATGCGGTTGCTGCCGGATTCGACGCTGATTGAGGGGCGAGTTGGTTTTGCTGGAGAGTCGGTGTTTGACATGAATGCTTCGCGGTTGAGACGGTTTCGGGGCGAAGCTGTGGCATTGATTTTTCAAGATCCGATGACTCGTCTCGATCCTTTGATGACTGTGGGGGAACACTGCATCGAGACTTTGCAAGCTCACAGACCGAATTTGGATCGCAAGCAAGCTAAGAAACGGGCGATCGAAACTCTGGAAGCTGTGAAAATTCCGGCGTCTCGCTGGTCGCAATTTCCCCACGAATTTAGCGGCGGAATGCGGCAAAGAGTAGCTATTGCTTTGGCTCTTTTGCTCGATCCCAAATTAATTGTGGCCGACGAACCGACTACAAGTTTGGACGTAACTGTCGCCGCCCAGATTTTGCAGGAATTAACCAGACTTTGTGCGGAACGGGGAACGGCTATTTTGTTGATTTCTCACGATTTGGCGATGGTGGCTGAGTATTGCGATCGCATTGCGGTGATGTACGGCGGTAAAGTCGTAGAAACAGGACCGGTGCAAAACGTTTTTGAAAAGCCCCAGCACGAATATACTCGATCGCTCCTCAAAGCAGCTTTGCACATTCAAGCCGATTCTGGCAAAGGGTTAGCATTCGAGGAAATCAGGACTGAAGTCGTTCCTGCAAACTCAACAAATTCGCCTCTTTTGACCGTAACGAATTTGCAGCAACACTACAGTTTAGAAAGCAATTTATTAGATCAGTTGTTTTCCAGGAATCGCCAGGTAATTAAAGCAGTAGACGGCGTTAGTTTAGAGCTACAACGGGGAGAAACCCTAGGGCTTGTGGGGGAGTCCGGCTGCGGAAAAAGTACCTTGTCACGCACGATTTTGCAGCTAATTACCGCGACTGGCGGCAAAGTGGAATTTCAAGGAATAGATATAACTGCCCTGAACCGCGATGCTGTGAGGAAGCACCGCCGCGAAATGCAAATGATCTTTCAAGACCCCCACGCTTGCCTGAATCCGATGATGACTGTCGGGCAAAGTATTGCTGACCCTTTGTTTATTCACAAATTAGCTAATGGCAGCGAAGCTAAAAAACAAGTAATCCAAATGTTAGAGCGGGTGGGTTTAAGTCCTGGGGAGGATTTCTTTCGTCGCTATCCGGGGGAATTGTCAGGAGGACAACAGCAGCGAGTTTCGATCGCCCGTGCTTTAATTACTCGGCCGCAACTGATAATTTGCGACGAACCTGTGAGTATGCTGGATGCCAGCGTGCAGACTCAAGTTTTAGAGCTGATGTTGGAGTTGAAGCAGGAATTTAATTTGACTTATCTGTTTATTACCCACGATTTGTGGGTGGCGAGATTTTTTTGCGATCGTATTGCGGTAATGAATGCTGGCAAAATTGTTGAAATCGGTAAGACTAGGGATATTTTTACTAATCCGCAGCACCCTTATACTCAGCAATTATTGCAGGCAGCTCCTTTACTGGCTCGAACTCAATAGAAAGGTATAAAATTGGGGCCATCTAATTTCTGTCACGGGCTTCTAGATGGATTTCGGAAATTTCGGGTTAAATTGGTTAAAGTTAAGGGATACTTTTCAAATCCTTCCACCGACACCAAGCACGATATGGCAGAATCTGACCTAGGCAGTTTTGCGGTGGCACCCGACGCCTCATTCGCGATCGCAGAAGATGAAGACACCGAGATCGATCGTCCGACGGTAACTCGATCGTCAGCATACAACAACTGGTCTGCCGACGATCCAGTGGGAGCCTTGTTCAAGGAAATGGCTCGGTATCCTCTACTGACAGCAGCCGAAGAAGTAGAGTTGGCGCGTCGCGTTCAAGAATTGGTAGCCCTGGATGAACTAGAACAGCGTTTGCAGCAGGAATTGGACAGAGTGCCGACAAAAGCTGAACTCGCTGCGGCTTTGGGGATAAGCGAAACTCAACTGCAACAGCTTCGCCACCAGTGTCAGTCGGCGAAACGGAAAATGATCAGCTCGAATTTGCGCTTGGTAGTTTCGATTGCCAAACGTTATCTTAATCGGGGCGTGCCTTTTCTCGATTTAATTCAGGAAGGAGCTTTGGGTTTGAATCGCGCAGCCGAAAAGTTTGATCCTGAGAAGGGTTACAAGTTTTCTACCTATGCCTATTGGTGGATTCGCCAAGGAATTACCCGGACAATTGCCAATCAAGGGCGGACGATTCGCTTGCCTGTTCACATTGTCGAACAGTTAAATAAACTCAAAAAAGTTTATCGAGATTTGAAGCGTTCTCTTCAACGCAATCCAAGTGAAACTGAACTTGCTAGAGAAATGCAAGTTACTTGCGAACAGCTTCGCTACCTCCAGCAAGTACGCCGGCAATCTTTGTCTCTCAACCACCGCATCGGCTCAGAAGAAAGTTCGGAACTTTTGGATGTTCTCGAAGATAACGCGACGCAATCTCCCGAAGCTCAGATGAATGAGATGATGATGCGCCAAGATATTTTGGAGGTGTTGGACAGTATTTTGACTGAGCGCGAAAAAGAGATTGTTGCTATGCGTTACGGTTTGCTGACCGGCGAACCTTACACTTTAGAAGAGGTCAGCAGTTTGTTCAATTTGTCCCGCGAACGAGTCCGTCAAATTCAAAATAAGGCAATGCGAAAGCTGCGCCGCCCTCAAGTGACGGAACGATTGAAGGGCTGGTTGAAATAAACTAAAAAACATTGAGTTGGCATTTTGAAAAATATTAAAATTATTGTGGGGTGGCACTCCGAGGCCACCGTAAATATGCTTGTTAAAAGTGGAAAAACTTAAGTAAAAATTACAAATTAAAAATGTCTTGATGTGGTATTTTTAATTGTTGATTGTCGCGTACTACTTACTTATTTATGTCTTCAGAGGTAATTTTGCGTCCAGCTACCCGCGCCGACGTGCCGGTGCTGTTTGATTTGATTAAAGCTTTAGCTGAGTACGAAAAATTATCTCATGCCGTTACTGGCAATGCGGTTGATTTGGAGCATCATTTGTTTGGCGATCGACCTTTTGCTGAAGCGATTTTAGCCGAGTGCGAAAATCAAGTTGTCGGCTGGGCGCTGTTTTTTTACAATTATTCTACTTTTTTGACTCAGCCGGGAATTTATTTGGAAGATTTGTTTGTGATCCCTGAGTTTCGAGGGCGGGGAATTGGTAAGTCTTTGATAGTTTATTTAGCGCAGTTGACGGTTGAAAGGGGCTGCGGGCGTTTGGAATGGAGCGTTTTGGATTGGAATGAATTGGCGATCGGATTTTACAAGGGTATCGGTGCTGATGTGATGCCAGACTGGCGGATTTGCCGGGTTGCGGGCGAGTCTTTGGCAACTTTGGCATCCAAACAAGTGTAAAAACCCCTCGATAAGACTCGACGATGGCAATCGATCCTACAAAAACTTTCGTCCCTCTCGCTTGAGACTAAGAAATCAAGGTGTGTACCGCGCACCTTACAAGGAATCTGTAGGGTGCGCCACAAGCACCTTACAACAAATCTGTACCGCCTCAAATCTATGGTTGCGTAAATCGGAGTAGATAATTGGCAAAAATATAGGAAAATTTAAGTAACAGTAGATTTTGATTGAGAGAGTAGATCGTGATTATTTGGGTAAACGAGCAAATCGATCCGTCGGGTATTCTTTATTCTTGTATTGCTTGTTGCGATGAAACTCAAGCGAAGGATTGCCACGAATCTTTTGAGAAGAATTTGACGGCAGAGCAAAAACAGCAGGGCTGGGTTGCTACCTTGCGGACTGTTAGTTCTTGGGATGAGGTGCCTGTTAATGCTTTGAAATTGAATTAATGAGTGCAAGTCATTAGCAGCTTTAGTGTCGCCGTATTTCCGTTAGAGCGAAACGGCATAAAAACGTGGGACATCTGTTTGGAAAAGGCAAGATAGGTCGATCGCACATTGGTCAAATTAACAGAGGTTTTGTGAATCTGAAGGCAAAAAGCTGCAAGCATTTGGGGCAGCCAGTCTGAGGATTGTGCCCTGGAAGGTGCGGGAATTTGGGCGGAAATTTTCGGGACTGCAGTGCTGCGAAGACGCTAGGACGAAAAAGCGTGCAAGTCCGATCCTCTTCGAGGGCTCCGCTAACGACAATTCGCATTTCTTAAACGGATTTTAGCATTACTATTAATAGATAGAGGCATTTCCAATTGTCTAGTTAAATTTTTATGATTGAAACCTTATTTCACGCTTATACGCCTCTCGTGATCTGGACGGGCTTAGGACTGCTGCTATTTCGGTACATCCCAGTTGATTTTCCCAAGCTGCTGAGCCACTTTCTTTTCTGGATTGGGATACCGCTGCAAATTCTAGTTTTAGCCCGTCAGAGCGATTTTTCGGGTGCTGTGGGATTCACGCCGGCGATCGCCATATTCGTGTTATTTCTGAGTATGAGTTTTGCTTGGCTGACTTGGGTATTATTGCGTAGGCTGAGTGCGGCCCACATCAAAAAGCCCTATTTTCAGGGCAAAAATTCTCTGGTAAATTTATTTTTATTAAATTTTAATTCCCTGAAGCGATCGAGCCAAGGCAGTTTTCTCCTAGCTGCGATGTTAGGGAATACGGGCTTTGTTGGATTAGCAATCACCCCGTCTATCATCAGCAGCGATAACAACAACTGGGCTGTCTTGTACAGCGTTACTAATAATGTGATCGGAAGCTACGGTTTCGGTGTATTTATTGCTAGCTATTTTGGGAACTCCGAGCAAAAAAATCACTGGTGGACTCAGCTCCGGGACGTGCTGACAGTTCCCGCTCTGTGGGCATTTTTAATTGGTTTTTATACTAGAAACATCCCCCTGCCCGATACAGTGGAATCGGGATTGCAGACTGCTGTTTGGGTGGTAATTGCCAGTGCTTTGCTGCTGGTTGGCATCCGGCTGAGGTCTATTAAGAAATGGGAAAGTTTTGAACTGGCGTTAATCCCGTCGCTGTTAAAAGTGGTAATTGTGCCGGTGCTGATCGGATTGGGTGCTAGTTATTTCGGATTGAGTGGCGATCCGAGGTTCGTGTTGGTGTTGATGTCGGGAACGCCCACAGCTCTTTCCGTGCTGATTTTAGCAGAAGTATACGAGCTCGATCGCGATTTGTTAGCTAGCAGCATCGCCATCACTTCCGTCGGTTTGCTGTTGATGCTTCCGCTATGGTTAGCTGGGTTTAGTTAATATTAGCTGAGTTAACAGTTGACAGTTGACAGTTGACAGTTGACAGTTGATCGAAGGAAGAGGGAAGAGGGAAGAGGGAAGAGGGAAGAAGGAAAAATAGTCTTTGATGCACATAATCCAATACGGTTCACTTAAGACAGATCCCCTCTAACCCCCCTTAAAAAGGGGAGGACAAGAATGCTCTCAAAGTCCCCCTTGCTTTCGGGGGATTTAGGGGGATCTCCGGGGTATAAATAGTGTTAAGTGAACCGTATTGGCACATAATCTGTCTGGGGTGCATCTCACTTTGGCGAATGTGTCAAAAAAGAGTTAAAATGAAAAAGCTAGTAAAATCGTTAAATAAATAT
>NZ_JAUBVE010000103.1:0-19302 GCF_036705715.1 Microcoleus sp. AT3-D2
ATGGCACAGGCACAACGGCTCGCGGGCTATGGTCTAGACGTTTTGAAGAAGCTGTTTAGAATGAAATAGCCCTGATTTTTATTCATTTTACCTCATGTTTAAATAGTCTGATACTTATTTGAAATGACTATAACACTTCATCTCACAAACTAGCTGCCAGCCAGTATTCTAAAAACGTTTTAATAAAAGCTGGATGTCCGGCGGCCAACGTATCAGTCATGCCTCTAGGTTTCAATCCTTTAATCTCGCAACTCTATTTGCCCAGACCGCAAAAAACCCAAAAAGATGTAAAGTATATTCTACACATGACCAATTCTTTTGATTTGTATAGATTTGGCACGGATCTGGCAATTCAAGCTTTTTGTGAAGAGTTTAAAGATGATTCTAACGTAGAGTTAATTATCAAAGATGGTGGCAAAAATCCTGATGTTATAGTGGAACACCTCGTAAATATCGAAAAACAATTCGGCAAGTTCAAATCAAAAGTTCAGGTAAAGCCTAAATTTTGTACTAAAGCAGAACTAGCTGATTTATACTTGTCAGCCGATGCTTTTTTAGCTCCGTTTCGTGGCGAGGGTTTTGCGATTAAAATTTTGGATGCCTTTGCAGCAGGTTTGCTCGTTGCTATGACTATGTACGGCGGCCCGACTGAGTACGCCAATGCTGATAACTGCTATCCCATTGCTTACGATCTAGTTCCCGTCGGAAAGTGTGACGATACTGAGTATCTAAAAATCAGAAATGCTCCTCATTGGGCCGAGCCAAATCTTCAGTCTGTTCGCGAACAGTTGCGAAAAATTGTTGAAGATCCGATGCGTTTTCAGGTAGCTCACAAAGCTAAAGAGACGGCGGATTTATTTAATTGGGAAGCTGCCGCTCAAAAATTGCTAAGATTAATGCGAAAGTTGTTTTAAGAGCAGAAATTATGGGACTCGAACGCAAAATGTTTAGGGGAATGTTTTCACCCGGGGAGGTAGTGCGATTGAAACAGCCTTGTTTTACTCCCGGGCGATTGTTTGAGCCAGGAAAATATAACGCTGATGAGTTGCCGGATATCGCTTTTGATATGGGTTTGGTAGACCATTTGCCACCAGTCAAAGGCAACAGTTCAGAAAATCTCACTGTTCAGAACCCGCCAGCTCAAAACCTTGAGGACTAAACTCCCTTTTGCAGTAAGGAGTTCCGTCCTAAAAATCCCCGTTTGTAGTAAGGACTTTAGTGCTGAAAATTCAAATAAATAATCAAAGACTCAAGTCCTGACTGCAAAAAAGATAAAGCGAATTTAACCATTTTGCTCTATCTGGGCAATTAACTCTTTCAAAACTTGACTAGCTTTATCGTTCTCAATCTGACAAGTTCCGGCATTCTGGTGTCCACCACCGCCATATCTTAACATTAACTCCCCAATATTAGTTTTAGAAGTTTTGTTAAAGATTGACTTGCCAACTGCGAAAACAGTATTTTGTTGTTTCAGTCCCCAAAGTACGTGAATCGATATATTGCATTCGGGGAACAAAGCATAAATTACAAAACGATTTCCCGCATAAATCACCTCTTCGTTACGCAAATCCAAAACAACTAAATTATTATAAACTTTGGCGCATCGCTGTATTTGCTCTTTAAATTTTTCTTCTTGCTTGAAGTAGAGGTCTACTCTTTCTTTTACATCAGGAAGCTGCAAGATTTCATCGATGGTATGATTTTTGCAGTAATCGATTAACTGCATCATTAACTGATAATTGGAAACCGTAAAATCTTTAAACCTCCCCAAGCCGGTTCGGGCGTCCATTATGAAGTTTAACAACACCCATTCTTGCGGATGCAGAACCTCTTCTTGGGCAAATTGAGCGGAATCTGATTTGTCAACTGCCGCCATCATCGACTCAGAAATATCAGGAAACTTTGATTGGCCTCCATAATATTTGTACAGTACCCTAGCAGCAGAAGCTGCATAGGGATCGATGATGTGGTTAATTTTGATTTTCTCGTGTCTAAGAGTTTCGCTGAAATGGTGATCGAAAGCTAGATGAACTCCCTCAACATAGGGTAAATTGGTGCTAATATCGTTATTTGTTATTTCGATTTTCCCATCCTGCATATCTTTAGGATGCACGAATTTAATCTCGTCGATCATATCGAGTTCTTTGAGCAAAACGGCACAGACAAGACCGTCAAAATCGCTGCGGGTGACTAATCTGTATTTTTTAGTGAGTGGCATATACTTCTGTGATAGGGAGGAACTGATCACCAGCTAATATAACGTATTACCCGATCGCTTTCCAATATGAACGCAGACCCTTACGCTTGGATAGAGAAGGCCCTGGACACAGTTCGCCGTGCCGATTGGTATCGATCGCCAGAATCGATCGAAAGTTCCCCTGGGCCTGTGGTAAAGTTAGCAGGCCACAGCCTGATTAACTTTGCCAGCAACGATTATCTGGGACTTGCCGGCGATGACAGGTTAATTCAAGCTGCTATGGCTGCAACTAAGGAATTTGGTACGGGTGCGACGGGTTCGAGGTTGGTCAGCGGACACCGCGATTTGCACCGACAGCTAGAACAAGCTATTGCTAATTTAAAACAAACTGAAGATGCTTTAGTATTCAGTTCGGGATATTTGGCGAATCTAGGGGCGATCGCATCCGTTGTCGGCAAGCGCGATTTGATATTATCTGACAAGTACAACCATTCGAGCCTGAAAAACGGAGCCACACTCAGCGGTGCAACTGCCCTAGAGTACAGTCACTGCAATCTTGAGGATTTAACGGCAAAGTTAGAGAAAAATCGCGCAAGATACCGCAAGTGTTTAATTATTACCGATAGCGTCTTTAGCATGGATGGCGACTTGTGTCCGCTGCCACAGTTGTTAGCTGTGGCCGAAACCTTTAACTGCATGGTATTAGTAGATGAAGCTCACGCTACAGGAGTTTTCGGTGCTAGCGGTGCCGGTTGTGCAGAACATTTCGGGTGTACCGGAACACCGCTGATTCAAGTGGGGACACTCAGCAAAGCTTTGGGAAGTTTAGGTGGTTACGTTGCGGGCTCTGCTGCTTTAATTGATTTTCTGCGTAATCGAGCTCCGAGTTGGATATATACTACGGCATTGACGCCTGCTGACGCGGCGGCTGCTTTGGAAGCTGTGAGAATTGTACAGCAAGAATCAGAACGCCGAGTTCGGTTGCGAGAAAATATCGAAACTTTCAAATATTGCGCGATTACCAATCACCAATTACCAATTAGCAATTCCCTCTCCCCAATTTTCAGTCTTCCGTTAAAAGATGCAGCGGCAGCTTTAACTGTAGGCAGCAAACTCAAGGACATGGGTATTTTTGCTCCAGCGATTCGACCTCCGACTGTAAGCGTGAGTCGAATTCGGATTTCGCTGATGGCAACTCACGAGCTCGCACACCTTCAGCAGTTGGTAGAGGCGCTGAAGCAAGTTTTGAGTTTTGAGTAAATGTTTTGAGACGGGGAGAATTTCTACTTCAACCTTCTGCCTTCTGCAGCTCTAGCCTTCTGCAGCTCTAGCGTTCTGCCTTCTGCAGCTCTAGCGTTCTGCCTTGTTTTTGATTGTCAAGATATCGCTATTGACTTATGACCAATCTTATACAGGAGTTTTGTCGATCGGTCAACAACTGTAAATTTTTTGTAAATTTAGATACTTTTTGAAATTTAGCGCTATATTAGAGAAGTAGCAAGTACACCAAATTTAATATAAGGAACGTCCACCATGAACACAAATCGTCAAAACGTAAAAAAAGTAGCAGAAACCCACCGCGCTAACATTCACAAGCAACTGATGCACCGCATAGAAGTAGCGAGATCCAGTGGCAATCAAGATTTGGTTCGGGTGCTTGAAGAGGAAATGAGACAGCTTTAAAGAAGCTGCAACTAGAATTTGCCCGTAGTTTGGTTTAGAGGGTTGTGCGAGAAATGCAGAATTCCGGCAACCGCTACCTGTTAAGTTTTGACTCCTCTCTTAGTTTGTAGAAAAAACCCCGGTTTCTTGAAGAAACCGGGGTTTTTTATTGACAAGGAAGAGGGAACACTCCTGCACGCACAAACTCTATCTGTAGGGTGCGCCTCGTCCCAAAGAGTTTGTACCAATAGCGGATTGAACCATTCATTTTTTGCGTAAGTTCTGAAGTCAGAACGAAGAAGCAAGAGGAAAGAACAAAGAACAAAACTTACGCTGCCTTCCTTCTATTTTGACACTATCTGTAGTAATAAGGTGCGCCGAGGCCCACTCTACTTAACTACAGGAGTTACGCAATTGGCACCTGGTGAGGGCGCGATCGCCCCCTCACCCATCACTTTAAGCACTCCGGGGCACTGACAAGTGGACAGTCGCGACTAACAACCAAACTCAATCCAGCACGAATAACGTACACTCATGTGTGTGCTATTCGTTATAAAATTGATCAAATTCCTAGGGAAATCAAGCAACTAACCGGGAGAGAATATTGGCAGTACCGTCAACCTAACCTTCAAATAAATCATATTGCTTGCGCTTAAATTGTGTGGTTATGCGCTCAAAAATTGCTCTGATAAAACAGGTCAAATAATATATCAAATTAAACACGGGCTGCTATCAAATTATTAAAGTTAATAACTGAAAATTTCCGATGTTCTGATGTTTATTGTCTAATTTTAGGGTGCTGGTACACGGAGTTGTGGCAGTTGCGTAAGTCCTACCCAATTTCTATGTCATGCCTGAAGTCCCTAAACACCCAACGACTTTGCCGAAGCCTCAACGGCATGGCTAAAAGAACGCGAAATTAGCAAAAGTCAGAAGTCAGAAATAAAATGTAATATTGAAGATGGATTGAGATAGATTTTCATGGTTGACTGGGAAAGGCAGCTTTGCCAAAATTTAAGACTAGCCAAAATACTTAACGGAAAAAGTTAAAAGCTATAAAGCTGAACATCAGGGTCCCGACAGCAAAATTCCCAAAAAAATAATAGATAAAAGTGATGGCGACAAACATCCGACATCAGCCGGAAAACGGCTACCACCCAGAACTAGCTGAGCCTTACCGAGGAGAAAATCTCAATAGGCGATCGCCCATGCGTCTCCACAGAACCCTTAGCTCTATTGAAACCTGGGGCTTTGGTCTGGTTTCTCATCTCGCTTGGCTGAGCCTTGCTCCGGCGATCCAAGGCGCTCTCGGAACAGGGGCGCTTTTAGTCTGCTTGCCTGGAATGCTCATCGGCATGATGCTGAACTTGCAAATGAAACGCTTAGGCGAGCATTGGCCAGACATAGCCGGAGGAACGCCCAGCTATACCACTCGTCTGCTGAAAAACCACCCGACTCTGGGACTTTATGCAGCCCTCGGATATTACATTGGCTGGGCTGCTGGTGGGCCGTTCAACGCCATCCTGCTCACAGACACGATCGCCGCCAACTTGGAGCCATTCGGGATTACTTTTTCCAAGCGGCTGTTGCAAATTGGATTTACATTACTACCCTTGATTGTGGCTTTGAGCGGCACTCGGGCCTTGAGCATCCTGCATTTATTTTTTATTGTCCCGGCGATCGGATTGTTATTTACTTTTTCCGTTCAAGGGTTGGGCTGGTTAGCCTTCTCTTCAAACAGTCCCGGCTTTTTTCCCACCACTATGCCGAGCGTAAGCTTTGTGGACTGGGTAAAATGGTATTTCTTTGCAACATATCTCGTTTATGCCTGTGAAACGGCTGCCTCATTTGTGGCTGATAGCCGTCGTCCAGGGGAAACGCTGCGATTTTTGAAAATTGCCACAGGTTTTATGCCTCTGGCTTTTTTGGGTGTTTCCTGGATCATCATGCGATCGCCCATTACTCCAGAGATCGCCGCCGATCCGTTCTCAAGTCTGATAGTAGCAGCCCGACCTTTCTGGGGCGATTCAGCTCCCCTGCTCGTAACGTTCCTAGTAATCTGCGGCTGGTTGCTTTCTTCGGCCACTTGCATTTCTATCAGTTCCCGCATTTTGTATCAACTTGCCGTAGATGGAAAGATTTCCCCCGTCTTCGCTGTGGTGTCCCGACGGGGCGTTTTTGGATCAGCCCTGATGGCTACGCTGTTTGTCAGCCTGTTCTTTCTAATTTGGGGGGACTTAGCTCATATAGTAGTCGTCGCAGGTGTTAGTTACCTTTTCTCGATTATGTCACTCCATCTAGCACTGTGGCTGCAAAGAAAGCGGCCAGAGGTTCTGTGGCCGTGGTGGTCTCTAGGCTTTTTTGTGGTAGAGATGGTTGTTTTGGTGATCGGCGGATTGGCTTGGGGGTGGCAAGATTTCATCCTGGGTTTGCTGTGTCCGATCGCGGTGTGGGCAGCGGATAGGGCGATGCGACGCATAAACTTTCCCCCCTTCCATGCAGAGTGGTGGATTAAACTTTACAGGACGCGTAGCAATCGCCAAGTCGCAGATTTTGTAACGTTTCAGGTGGTAATCCTGATTTTACTTATCTGTAGCGCTGTGGCGATCGGTTGGGGTTCTGGGATCAGATTAAACGCTAACTCTAGTATTGGTTCTAATCTTTTGCTAGTGCTGCTTTTGTTAGTTGCTTTTGTGGCGGTAGCGATCGCCTGCTGGACTAGCTTACCCCAGGTCGTCTCAATGAACGAAGCACGAGAGGGAGCAGAACAGCTCTTTACCATTGCCCTGGACGCTATTGTAGTGCTGGATGAAAATGGTGTAATTCGTCAGACTAATCCCGCTGCTGAAAGCATCTTCGGAATAGACGCAACTAGGCTAATTGGGTCTTACCTGAACCAATTACTACCCGGATTAGCGGCTCAGCCAGAGCAGTGGAGCAGTCGTAGCGAACAAACTTTCAAGTTGTCCGATGGTAGCTCGCGCATTCTGGAAGTTGCCATCTCCGATCGATTTTCCCAAGACGCTTCTGTTTCCAATCAGGATCTGCAAGAATATGTGGCGATCGTCCGCGATATCACCGATCGCAAGCAAGCCCAGGAAGCCCTGCAAAAAGCTAATGAGGAACTAGAAATCAAAGTCGAGGAGCGTACATCTGAACTCACTCATACTGTGGAGCAATTGCAGAATGAAATTGAACAGCGCCAGCGGATCGAAGAAAATCTCAGAGCTATGCAAAATCAGATTATCGTGCAAGAAAAACTCGCTTCTCTGGGCAGTTTAACGGCAGGGATTGCCCACGAAATCAGGAACCCATTAAACTTTGTCAACAATTTCTCAGAAGTTTCTGCTGAATTAACCGAAGAACTGTTTGAAGAACTAGGAAATCAAGGACAACGATTAGAACCCGAAACTAATGAATATATTGCAGAGATATTAACCGATCTTAAAGAAAATCTTAAAAAAATCAATCAACACGGTCAAAGAGCCGACAAAATCGTTGGCAATATGCTTTTGCATTCGAGAGGACAAAGTGGCCATTGGGAAGCTACGGATATAAATAGTTTATTGACCGAATATATCAATCTAGCCTATCACGGGATACGAGCTAAGGAAGATGCTTTTAACATTACCATAAAAACGGACTATGACAATAACATTGGCGAAGTAGCTGTCGTGCCACAAGACATAGGTAGGGTTTTTCTTAACATTATTAGTAATGCTTGTTATGCGCTTTATAAACAGAAACAAGAAATAGGGGAAGGATTTTCACCGCTACTTGACGTGAAAACTCGAAATCTGGACGATCGGATTGAAATCCACATTCGCGATAATGGCCCAGGTATAAAGCCAGAGATCCTCGATAAAATTTTCAATCCCTTTTTCACTACAAAGCCAGCGGGGGAAGGTACTGGTCTAGGTCTATCTATCAGTCATGATATTATCATCCAGCAACATCGCGGAGAACTAAAAGTCGAAACAGAAGTAGGAAATTACACAGAGTTTATAATCACCTTGCCACAAAAAATAGCCGAAGTTAAGGAGCTACAAAAATGAAAGTAATGGTTGTAGACGACGAAGAAGATATTCAGTGCTTGTTTAAACAAAAATTTAGAAAAGAAATCAAAGCAGGGCAAATTGAATTTCATTTTGCACTCTCGGCCCAGACTGCGTTAGAATATTTAGAAAGCCCCCAAAAAGCCTCTCTTATCTTAATTTTGTCGGATATTAATATGCCCGGAATGACTGGGCTAGAACTGCTCCGAGTTACCAAAGAAAAGTTTCCCGATCTAAAATTTTTCATGATTACCGCTTATGGAGATGAGACAAATTACCAAGTCGCAATAGATTATGGAGCTGATGACTATATTACTAAACCTGTTAATTTTGATGTCCTGAAAAATAAAATAATCAATTTGGAGTAAATTCACAATGCAACATAATTGCTAATTGCTACTTTTTCAACATCCTCTCTTATTTATTCCTTATACTAGCAACGGAGAGCCTAATATGCCAGCAAAAATACTTTTTGTAGATGACGAGCCAGATTTAGAATCTTTAATTTCCCAGAAACTTAGAAAAAAGATACGCGCCGGAGAATACCAAGTTTTTTTTGCACATAATGGCATAGAAGCGCTTTCAAAGTTGCAAGAGGAGCCAGATATAGATATTGTACTGACAGATATTAATATGCCAGTCATGGATGGTATGGCTTTGCTAGCGAAACTTAACGAGCTAGTTACTCTGGTCAAAACAGTAGTTATATCTGCTTATGGCGACTTGGGGAATATTAGAAAGGCAATGAATAATGGGGCCTTTGATTTTGTGACTAAGCCTATAGATTTTCAGGATTTAGAAATTACTATTAACAAAACATTGCAGCACGTGCAAGAACGAAAAGAAAACGAGCGCTCGCGCCAAGAAAGAGAGGATAAATTGCGGCAATCGGAAGTGCGAGAGCGAGAAAAAGCTATCCAACTAGAACTCGCAATGCAAAATTTACAGCGCACCCAAGCTCAGCTTATTCAGACTGAGAAAATGTCTAGCTTAGGACAGTTAGTTGCTGGTGTTGCCCACGAAATCAATAATCCAGTTAATTTTATTTATGGCAATTTAACTTATGTCAATGAGTATAGTCAGAAGCTATTAGATTTAATTAACCTTTACGAGCAGCACGATGCCCATAATCACCCTGAAATCGAAGCTTTAATTAAAAACATAGAGCTAGAATTTATCAGAGAAGATCTGCCGAAAATGCTATCTTCGATGAAAGTAGGGGCTGAACGTATCCGTCAGATTGTACTGACGTTGCGGAACTTCTCGCGTCTTGACGAATCTGAGATGAAACCCGTTAATATTCACGATGGCATCGACAGCAGTATAGTCATTTTGCAGAGTCGGCTCAAGCCTAAGGCTGATTGTCCACCTATTCAAATTATTCAAGAATACGGAGATTTGCCAAAAATAGAATGTTATGTCGGTCAGTTGAATCAGGTATTTATGAATTTGCTGAGCAATGCAATTGATGCCTTGAATCAGTATGATAAAAAACGCAGTCCGGAGAAAATTAAAAACGATCCAAGTACGATTACGATTCGTACTTCTATGCTGAATCACGATTGGGTAAGAATCAGTGTTAAAGACAATGGGCTGGGGATAACAAGCGAGGTGAGATCCCATCTATTTACTCCTTTCTTCACAACTAAACCTGTGGGTCAAGGCACTGGTTTGGGATTATCTATTAGCTATCAGATTGTGGTGGAGAAGCACGGCGGAGATTTGAAGTGTTTATCACAGCCAACAGAGCGGGGTGCAGAATTTGTGATCGAGATTCCCATTAGGCAGAATAATCGGGTAGAGATGAAGGAAACTTAAGGGGAATTAAACAAAAAATCAGGGGGAAAGTCTGGTAAAGTCTATAATCACGATCGCACTTCCCCAATTTCTCTGTAATTTCTGAAGTCTCCCAAACACCGAACGACCTCGCTGAAGCCCTCAATAGTAGATTTTCAGTGGTTTGTCAGCTTGTCCGTGTCCCGCACTGGTTAAGGTGAGGCGTGAGGGCGCGAGCACGCCTTCACCATGTGCCAATTGCGTAAGTTTTGAACTAATGACTAATGACTAATGACTAATGATTATCTTCCTCCGACGACGACATTTTTAATCCGCAAATGGGGGCCGCCGACGCTTACCGGCAAACCACTCTGGCCACCTTTACCACAACCGCCGTAGGCATAAACCGAGTCGTTTCCTATCGACTCAATATCCTTTAAAGTCTGAAATACATTGCCGCTTAAAGTGACATCGCTCACGGGTTCGGCTAATTTGCCGTCGCGAATCATGAACCCTTGAGCCGCCGCAAAGGTAAACATTTCGCCGTTGGTTTGTCCTCCCAACATCCGCACTGCATAAACTCCTTCGTCAATGTCAGCAACCATTTCGTCAAAAGAATGTTCGCCAGACTCGATCGCAGTATTAGTCATCCGCACCAAAGGCATAAAAGTAGCACTCAGAGCCCGGGCATTTCCCGTCGGACTTTCGCCCATTTTGCCCGCAGTCTCGCGATTGTGCATCCGAGCCGCTAAAACTCCATTTTTAATTAAATGCTTGCACTGAGCCGGCACGCCTTCGTCGTCATATTTCAAAGTTCCCGGCAATCCCGGCACAGTTGCGTCGTCAATTACATTTAATTGTTCGATCGCCACAGGCTTGCCCAAAGTCAACAATTCCTGCATTTTCGGGTTTTCGTAAATGCCGTCTGCTTCCGACAAATGCCCGAAAGCTTCGTGAATAAAAACCCCCGACAAATAAGGGTCTAAAATCACCGGATACTGACCGCCTTTCACCGATTTTGCCTCTAGTTGGCCTACAGCTCGAACGGCAGCACTTTTAACACGATCTTCAATATTTGTCAAGACATCGTAATCCGATCGCGAGTGAATCGACTCAAACCCTTGGCGGACGACACCACCCTCGCCGCGGGCGATCGCCCCGAAACGCCCGGTCACGTCCAAGCGCTCTTGAGCGATGCAAGTGCCTTGAGAATTCACAAAATAAGTAATCCCGAATCTGTCGCTGTAACCGGCCATTGTCGTCTGAATTCGCGGGTCGTAATCTAACAGCAACTGGTTGTAAGATTCGAGCAACTTGCGCTTTTCGGCTAGAGTAATAGAGCGCGGATCGCGCCCCAATTCCACCGCTACATAATCTTGAATCGGGGTGACATCTGCTAGTAGAGTTTTTTCGCTGCCAACCAAACGAGATTGAACGACAGCTTCTTCAATGCGGTCTTTTAACTCAGCTAAACCGTTAAAAGTTACAAAACTCCAGCCACCTTTGTGACAGGCGCGGATGCCGCCGGCGAGACTAAAACTGCGGTTGACAGCATCTAACTGAGGGCCGCGAAAACTAATCGCAGTTGACTCACTTTGTTCGAGGCGAACTTCTAGATAATCTACGCGATCGCGGTAAGGTGCGATCGCTTCCATCAACTGTTCTTGCATCAAATTGCCCCTATGAATGATTCGCGCCCAGCGCTGAAAAAAATTATTGCTAACCCTATTTTAGCCAATAACTCCCGTCTTTCGGGTGCGTGCTGCCTCACCACAGCGGTGGGGAGCGCGCACCCTACCCGATAAATGGCGAGTCGAAAGAAGGGGATAGAGGGAGAACGGGAGAGGGTTCGAGGATGTGATGAGTGGGGAATACGGCATTGAAATATACAATTCAAATGCACAACAGCTGAGAATACACAAAAATCGCGCCGGCTTGCCAGAAGCCCGGTATCGCGGAAATCTTGCATCGGCCTGGAGAAATGAAACTAAACTATATCTATCTAACTAAAGACGTAAAAATATACTTTAACTGCCGGCAGATGGAATACTTTAAGGTTAAAAAATTCCAAATTTCACCCTATTTAGCAGCAATTTCGGCATCAGTAGCAATTTTGGTCGGAGTTGGTATTTTAGATCGATCGGAACAGCGGCGGTTTTTTCAGTACAACCGCGCTACCACGCTCGATCGGCTCAGCACAGTGCGTTCTAAGCTGGAAGGCTCTTTGAATTCCCGGCTGTTTTTGATGCGGGGTTTGGTGGCTTACATTTCCAACAACCCAAACATCACCGAAGCCGAGTTTGCAGCGACGGCGAGAATTCTGGTGGCACAGCAAACCGGCATTCGCGCCATAACTTTAGTTAAAGGCACGACGGTCGCTTACATTTATCCGCGGGACGGAAATGAATCGGCGATCGGGGTTGACTTGACGGCGCTACCCGAACACCGGCAAATGGTCGAAGATGTCATCAACACCAGAAAAACTTTGCTTGCTGGGCCCGTGAAATTATTTGACGGGGACTTGGCGTTCGTCAGCCGATCGCCCATTTTTCTCACACCCTCCGGTGCCGATCCCGAAACAGGAGTTTACTGGGGCTTGACAGGCCTGATCGTGGACAAAAATTCCCTGATTGAGGAAGCAGGGCTCAAGGACTCCTCAGCCAAGCTGCAATACGCTCTGCGGGGCAAAGACGGGAGGGGAGCATCCGGCGCAGTGTTTTTCGGTGACGGGTCAATTTTTCAGAACAACCCCGTGCTGCTGGAAGTGACTTTGCCCAAAGGTTCCTGGCAGTTGGCAGCAATTCCGGCGGGAGGATGGCGTGCGAATTCGCCGTTTCGGGGGTGGCTGCTCTTTGGAGGCGACTTGCTGGCACTTTTGAGCGGGGTGGGGGTTTTTAGCTGGGTGTACGGCCGTGCGAAACTGCGGGCAAGCGAAGCTAAGTATCGGCAACTCGTTGAGAATGCTAACAGCATGATTGTGCAGTTAGACAGTGAAGGCAAGATTACTTTTTTTAACGAGTTTGCTGAAGCTTTTTTCGGGTATTCCGAAGCAGAAATCATCGGCAAAAGTGCGATCGGCACAATTATACCGAAAACAGATTTATCAGAAAGTGACCTCGTGGCAATGATTCGAGACTGTTTGGCACAGCCGGAAAAATACTTCAAACACGAGAATGAAAACATCCGCAGCAATGGAGAAAGGGTGTGGGTAGCGTGGACAAATAAACCTTTACTAGATGCGAAGGGAAATTTGGCAGGACTGCTTGGTATCGGGACGGATATTAGCGATCGCAAACAAGCTGAAATCGCCCTGCAAGCTTCTGAATCGGAACTTCGAGCTTTGTTCGCTGCCATGAACGACGTAATTTTTGAGATCGATATTGAGGGACGGTTCCTGAAAGTTGCCCCGACAAATCCCGAATTATTATACAAGCCGACGGCGGAATATGCCGATAAAAAAATCAGCGATTTATTCCATCCAGAAATGGCAGAATTTTTTCGGGAGCAAATTCGCACCGCCCTCGCTACAAATCAAACCTGTACTTTTGAATATCACCTGGAAATTGCCAGCTTACAAAAGTGGTTTGCCGCTACCATTTCGCCAATGAAAGAAAAAACTGTTCTGTGGGTTGCCCGCGACATTACGGAGCGCAAGCATACTGAAAATTGGCATATAGGTCAAAAAGAAGTATTAGAAATGATTGCTAAAAGCGCTCCTTTGGAGGATACTTTAACTGCTTTAATTAAAGTTATCGAACAGCAATATAAAAATGTAAGGGGTTCGATTTTGCTTTTAGATAAAGACGGAAAACACCTGCTGCACGAAGTCGCACCGAGTTTACCTGAGAGTTACAATACTGCTATTCATGGAATAGCGATCGGCCCGAATGTCGGTTCCTGCGGTACTGCTGTCTACCGTCGCGAACAGGTGATAGTTACAGATATTGCCAGCGATCCTTTGTGGGAAAATTATAGAGATTTAGCTTTAAAATATGGACTAAAAGCTTGCTGGTCTACTCCTATTTTATCATCTCAAAATCAAGTGCTGGGAACTGTGGGGATGTATTATTCTGAGCCACACACTCCCCAAGACTTTGAGTGGGAACTCATAGAAGTGGCAAGAAGTTTAGCAGGAATTGCGATCGAACGCAAACAAGCAGAAGAAAATCTGAAAAACTTGAATGAAGACTTAGAAAATAGAGTGATAGAGCGGACATCGGAATTGAGCCAAGCTTTTAAGCAGTTGCAAACAGAAATTACCGAACGCCAGGAAGCAGAGAAAGAATTGACGGAAAGCGAGAGCAGATTTCAGAAACTAGCAGCTAATTTGCCGGGGATGATTTATCAATGTTTATTGCGACCAGATAACTCTGTAAATTTTCCTTACGTGAGTGATGCTTGCCGAGAAATGTTTGAATTAGAACCCGCAGCAATTCAGCACAATTCTAATTTGTTAGTAGATTTAGTTGATCCCGACGACCGCCAAAATTATCACGAGTCCGTTGCGATTTCTGCCAAAAATCTGCAACCTTGGCAGTGGGAAGGAAGGCTAATTTTGCCCTCTGGAAAAATTAGATGGTTTCAGGTGATTTCCCGTCCCGAAGCGAAAGAAAACGGCGATATTCTTTGGGACGGTATCAGTATTGATATTACAGATCGCAAACAAGCTGAGTTAGCTTTGCAAGAAAGCCAGCAGTTCATTAAAAAAGTAGCCGATGCTACTCCCGGTATTTTGTATCTTTACGACTTGGAAGAACAGCGAAATATCTACACTAATACTTCAATGTTCGCGCTTTTGGGCTATACCAGCGACGAAATTACAGCGATGGATTCGTCAATGATGCCTCAGTTAATAAACCCGGAAGATTTGCCTAAAATTGTGAAACATCACGCCTGCTTTGCAGGAATTGAAGATGGTGAAACTAGGGAAATTGAGTACCGGATACGGGCAGCAGACGGTCAATTTTTGTGGCTGCAAAGTCGGGATACTATTTTTAGTAGGAATGCGGAGGGTCAGGCTAAGGTAATAATTGGAGTTTCCCAGGATATTACGACTCGCAAGCAAGCAGAGGAAGCACTGCGGCAAAGCGAGGAACGAGAAAGAGAAAAAGCTCGAGATTTAGAGTCAGCGCTGCGGTCATTGCGCTCTACTCAAACTCAGCTCATTCAAACAGAAAAAATGTCTTCGTTGGGGCAATTAGTGGCCGGCATCGCTCACGAAATTAATAATCCCGTTAATTTCATTCACGCTAACATTGATTATCTCAACCAGTATACAAAAGAGTTGCTGGATCTGGTGACTCTTTACGAACATGAGTATCCCGAACCAAATTCAAAAATTGTTGATCGCATTCAAGAGATTGATTTGGATTTCATGGCTGAGGATTTAAGAAAAGTTGTGGGTTCGATGCAAGTAGGAACCGAGCGCATCCGGCAAATTGTGTTGTCCCTCAGAAATTTCTCGCGGCTGGACGAATCGGCAATGAAGCCGGTCGATATTCACGCGGGAATTGAAAGCACTTTGTTAATTTTGCAGCACCGCTTGAAGAGTCACGACAGCCGCCCGGAAATTGAAGTAATTAAGGAGTTCGGGAAACTGCCGCCGGTGGAGTGCTATGCGAGCCAACTGAATCAGGTGTTTATGAATATTATTGCTAATGGAATTGATGCTATTGAAGAACGATATCAAAAGTTATCCCTTCGGGAAGCAGATACTCATAGCGGCCGGATTGCTATTTGCACTCGTGTAACAGCCCAGAACACTGTGATGGTGGAAATTTCGGACAATGGTACGGGCATTCCGCAGGGGATACTAGATCGAATTTTTAACCCGTTTTTTACTACAAAAGCTGTGGGGAAAGGTACGGGGTTAGGAATGTCTATCGCGCACTCGATTGTGGTGGAAAAGCACAAGGGGAAGATTGAGTGTATTTCGTCCATAGGATGCGGAACGACTTTTCAGATTGAGATTCCGATCGACAAAGTGTATAAAGACTAGGATGCCTCAGTAGACTTTAGATTTTAGATTTTAGATTTACTCCACAGTGGTAGCGTGCATCAGCAGATCCTGATTTTCAGGCGCAGCGCCCGGAGTCATAAGCTGACTCACCCTACAAGTTAACGACTAAAATAGACTGAAGCTGCTAACGAAGCGGTGCTGCATCAAACCTTTAATTGTATAAAAATTGACATGATGGGATTAATCCTGGAAGCCCTGCAAGCAATGGGACACAATGTCCGCTGGATGTCTTGGAATTTGTTTTTGGGTTTAGTACCCCTGGGCCTGAGTTTTTGGCTGTTCCGCAAACCTCGATCGCGCTGGCTGCTGTGGGGTACGGGCTTTCTCCTGGGCGCTACTTTTTTGTCCAGTACACGCCCTGTTTTTGCCTATCTGAAGCACATAGTGCAAGATGTGGGCAAAACTTACGTTTTGGGGGCGATCGCGATTACACTGGCACTGATGGCTTTAGACATCTGGGTACTGCGGCAGCGCGGAGTTCGCTCTCTCCGGTGGTGGAGCGGTTTTTTCTGGTTTATCGCATTTTTACCCAATGCGCCCTATGTTTTAACTGATATCATTCACCTGATCCGCCAGATTAAAGAGGGGAACTCGGTGTGGATTGTGACTCTAGCTTTGATCCCGCAGTATCTGGTGTTCATGCTGGCCGGGTTTGGGGCTTACGTGCTGTCAGTGATGAATCTGGGTTACTATTTGAAGCAACAGGGTTTGAGTAGATTTATCCTGGTAACGGAGATAACTATACACGCACTTTCGGCGATCGGCATTTATTTAGGGCGATTTATCCGCTTCAACACTTGGGACATTCTTACTAACCCCGATGCGCTGGTTAACACCATAATGAACGATTTGATTGGCAAGCGTCCGGTTTTAGTAATGGCTGTAACTTTTGTAGTAATTGCTGTTTTGTATTGGGTAATGAAACAAGTATTTTTAGGGATTAGCCAGCGGTTTTACAGCAGCCAATCCCAGCGGGAGTTTGCCGGCGACAGCGCGACTTCTTCCAGCTAGATCGATTTGAGATTTGACATTTTCTCCACAGCTAACGTCCTAACTTTTTTGCTCTCCCGGCCTAATTGCTCTGCAAATGTAGCAAGGAGCCTGACGATGAGAATGTTTTTAATTGCTGAAACTCTTGCTTTTATTGTCTTGAGCGTAAGTGCCTTCAGATGCGACTGCCGAAAGACTAATGCTATATCAGTCTTTCGGCAATACCAATTTTTTACCTAAACTCTTGAATAAATTACTGCCGCAATGTGTAATAAAACTTGATATGTTAGAAAAGTCGAAGTTGTTCTGTAAAAAGCAAAGATGAATCGATTTGACCGTCAGTTGTGGCAGAGATTTATTGCGATCGCTCAACCTTACTTTTATCCTTTAGAGCCTGGGGGTGGCAGAATCTTTTTAGGATTAGTAGCGCTGTTGTTGATATTTCTCTTCGCTGCGATGTTTGTGTTCGTCAGCGCTGTATGTTTGGGTACTCAAGTCTTATTCCCAGAGGCTTTTAATGGAGTTGCGGCTGGTTTAGCTACTTTAATCAAAGGAATTATCTACTCACCGAAAATTGCGATCGTTGGTTTAATGCTAATCCTCCCGCTAGCTGCTTTTGTCTTTTTTAGAAGCAAGTTGATACCGCGCTGGAAACAGTGGATCATGTTAGCTCTGCTGGTATTTTTGTCGCTGTCTGTTAGCGGAATCAACGTAATTATTAGCTATATTAGTAATTTTTTCACGACAGCGCTGGCTGAAAAAGATCAGATTACTTTTTGGCGGTTTATGTGGGTTTATGCTGGAGTTTTTATTATCGCTACCCCGATAGTTGTTATTTACGAGTATACCCAAGATAAACTGGGATTATACTGGCGAGAGTGGATGACAGATAGTTTCCTGGGTAGTTATTTTCAAAACCGCGCTTATTACGAAATCAATTCTCAGAAGAAAATCGACAATCCCGACCAGCGGATTGCTGAAGATATCAAATCTTTCACTAGGACAAGTTTAGAGTTTTTGCTGCTGATATTGGGGGCAGTTATCGATATTATTTCTTTTACAGGCATTCTGTGGTCTATTTCCAAAGGTCTTTCGCTCGGACTAATTATTTACGCTGTCTTTGGCACGACAGTCATGATATTTTTTGGCAAAAGGTTGATATTTTTGAACTTCAATCAGCTCTCCACAGAGGCTGACTTTCGCTATGGATTGGTTCACATTCGGGATAATGCAGAATCAATTGCTTTTTACCGGGGAGAAGCACAGGAATCGGTTCAGGTAAAACACCGATTTTTAGCAGCAGTTCGGAACTTTAATTTCCTAATTGGTTGGCAGCGGAATCTGGGATATTTTAGAGTTAGCTATAGATATGCAACTTATATTATCCCCTCTTTATTCTTGGCTTCTATATACTTTGCTGGTGAGATAAGATACGGCGATATTACTCAAGCTGAATTTGCTTTTCGTCAGGTTTCAGAAGCATTTTCTTTGGTGGTATATAGGATTGAAAGCTTGAGTTTTTTTGCAGCGGGCATTAATCGTTTAGCCACATTTAATGAGGCTCTAAGAGATGAAAAAAGTGCTGTAAAACTAGACTTCAGAACAATCGATACAGTTATAAGTTCGCAATTGACACTGGAACACGTTACTTTAGATACTCCGAAACATCAAAAGACTTTAATTAGCGATGTGTCGGTAGCCGTGTCGCCAGGGGAAGGACTGCTAATTGCGGGTCAAAGCGGTGCTGGGAAGAGTTCTTTGCTGCGGGCAATTGCGGGTTTGTGGGACGCGGGAACGGGGCGTTTGGCGCGGCCAGAATTGGGGGAAATGCTATTTTTGCCGCAGCGTCCTTATTTGATTTTGGGTAGTTTACGATCGCAACTTCTGTATCCCAACACCAGCAGCGAGGTTGATGAGGAAAAATTGCGCCGCGTTTTGGCATCAGTAAACTTAGCAGATTTGCCGGACAGATTGGGCGGTTTTGATGCGGATTTAGATTGGGCTGAAATTTTGTCGCTGGGAGAACAGCAGCGTTTAGCTTTTGCTAGATTGTTGTTAACGGAACCGCCATATGCTATTTTGGATGAGGCGACAAGTGCTTTGGATTTAAAGAACGAGCAACATTTATACGAGCAGTTACAAGCCACTAAAACTACCTTTGTGAGTGTCGGCCACAGAATGAGTTTGTTGCAATATCACCAGCAGGTTTTGGAACTTGTGGGCGATGGGAGTTGGCGGCTGCTTTCGTCCCAAGAATACCGCGCTAGTGCGACAATTTTTGGCTGATACAGCGCTGCTTTCAAATATTT
This sequence comes from Microcoleus sp. AT3-D2, assembly GCF_036705715.1. NCBI lineage: Bacteria > Bacillati > Cyanobacteriota > Cyanophyceae > Oscillatoriales > Microcoleaceae > Microcoleus > Microcoleus sp. AT3-D2. The sequence goes on from NZ_JAUBVE010000103.1 coordinate 19,009, forward strand.
TGAATTTACCCGCTTGTTGGTTGACGGTGGGTTGTGGTGCGGTTGGAGCTTTATGGTTTGGTGCTATAAATTAATCGCCGTGTCTCCACCCATCCTACAATAGGTTATACGGGCAGGGCAAACGCATCTAAATTGCCGGGAGAATAGTAGTAGTGTTTTGAGGAATAAGCTGTTCAGCATCTAAAACGCATATTGTATGGTATAATATAATAATTTCCCGATAAAGTCAATGCCTACTAAAAACTTCCTCAGTTCAGAAACAAAGGAAACTCTGCAACAAGCATTAAAAGACCA
>NZ_JAUBVE010000104.1:0-18890 GCF_036705715.1 Microcoleus sp. AT3-D2
CAATCATTTGAGGTTTTGGCAATTATGAATTCCTTTGAAATTAAATCTGCTTGAATATCTGCGGAATGTGGGTTATACAATCCGTTGCCGAACTTCCTTCTTCCTCTTAAATTAATCGAACTCGCCCGGAGGTAAAGGGTTGTATTCGATCGCCCGCCAAGCATATTAGCAAGCGGCCGCTTCCGTCAATGCCGGCGGCTTCTCCGCAGATGGTTTCCGACGCAAGTTCGATCGCCACCGGGCAGCCAATCAACGCATCGCGGCGGCGCAATTCCGGTAAAAGTAGCGCTAAACCGGACTTGGAGGCTGGCTTGTCTGTGGTAGAAAACATATCGGCTAGTTCGAGTAAATAGTGCCGCAGTCGATCGAGCAAACACAGTTCATCTGGTACTGTACTAGCAATAGAATGCAAGCTTACCGCATTGCCGAGATCCCTTTCATCCAATCCCGCAGCCGCGAAATCTACGCAGCGGTTGAGTCCAATTCCCACAACGGCGCGAGTTTTGCTCAAAGCATTGCCCGAAGTGGCTTCGCAGAGAATTCCCGCTAATTTCTGGCGATCGATCCAGACATCGTTTGGCCATTTCAGGCGCAGCATATCGCGACAGTCGGGAACCAAATCTTCGATCGCGTAAATCACGGCTAAACCCGCTGCTAAACTGAGTCCCGGCAACAGAGTGGGGTTGAGGTTGTCGAGTACAAAACTAACTGTCAAGACACCGGTTGGGGCGTGCCAGGTGCGCCCGTGTTGGCCGCGCCCGCTGGTTTGTCGCCTAGTAAATACTGCATCTCCGTGGTGGAGTTGGGCCGCGCGGGCGATCGCCCAACTGTTGGTACTCGGACAGCTATCCAAGGAGTGTAGCCAGTGAGGGAGGTTTGGGCGATCGGGTTCTGTGGATGCGGGCACGGGAGTTAAGGGCAATTCAGACAAGGTTTGATTTGTAGTATTTGATATCCAAAAGCTGATTATCGCAGGGCGATTAATCTTTTGTGCGAGTTTGGGCTATCGGCATTTCTGTTAAAGCCTTGCTACCAGTAAATCCTTAATAATTGGGATTTTGGCCACAATTTCTGCTTGAGATACCTCGGTTTGCTGCCAACTCGATCGCCCTGCAAGTCGATCGGCCCACTGCTGCAACTTCGGATACTCATCAAAAGATATGCCAAACATCCCCAGCGAAGGCACCGCAGTCCCCGCCACCACTTCGGCGAAAGTAAACTGTTCCCCAAAAAAATAAGTGCGATCGTCCGCCAGCAAGCCCTCAAAATACCTTAGTACCGTTACTATCTGCTGTTTTGACTGTTCCAACTTCTGTGCAGTGTCTCCCGCTACACTCAGCATCTGACGTGTTAATGGAAACATTGCCGGCAACAGTTCATTTAACGTCACCATTTCCACCATCCGTACAATTCCCAACGCTTTCGCCTCTGTCGGTAGCAGTGCAGGCGTGGGGTATTTCGCCTCCAGATAATCGAGAATTGCCAGAGATTCCACCAAAGTCAAATCTCCATCCACTAAAACCGGTATGCGGTGGAACGGGTTAATTGCCAGAAAATCCGGCTTAAATTGGTCGCCGTCGAGATTAAGTGCTAGAGGCTCAAACGCAATCTGTTTTTCCAGAAGTGCCACCCACACACGGCGAGAATTCAGAGAAATTGGAGTGTAGTACAGTTTTAGCATCAGATTTACCTTACGCAACAACATCAGTTTATTAGCAAAAAGTCTTGACTTTTAAGGGTTTTGGGGTACGCAGAGGGTTGGTGGGAGCGATCGACACCCCTTTAAAAAACCCAATTTAAAAAAAAGTTGTATTACCCCCTTGACAGTCTTGTATTATGCAATGTAGTATAAATGTATGGCGAAGGGGAAAGAGCTTCAAAACCTTGCCCCACGAGCAATATGAACCTTGAAAACCGAATAGGAAGTTAATCGTGTCACATAATTGTGGACATCGGCGGTGTAGACTCCGGCAACAATAGCCCGATCGGGTTGTAGTACGCGGAATCAACCGCCACCCCGTCCCACATTCAGTAATTCAAGGACAGAATATTGTTCATTTTTGCGGGGGTATAGCTCAACCGGTCAGAGCAGTCGCCTGTCGAGCGAAAGGTTGCGAGTTCAAGTCTCGTTACTCCCGTCAGTCGATTTTAGATTTTAGATATTAGATTTTAGATTTACTCCACAGGAGAAGAATCTGGGAATTGGAACTTTGGTCTAAAATCCACACCTCCTGTCGGAAAGCAAGTATCCGTTTTTCGGCGGGGGTCAAAGTCCCGTAGGCAAAAGTCAAGCCGTCTCCCCCTCAAGGAGAAGATTGCGAGTGCAAACCTCGTCGGGACTCCCAGGTTAGGTGGCCGAGTGGTTGAAGGCGTCGGTCTGCAAAACCGAATTGCGCGGGTTCAAATCCCGCCCTAACCTCTGTTCCTCATCAGAAATTAAAAATTAGAAATTAAAAGATTAAACTAACAGTCTTTTGATTGAATTTTTTAACTTTGAAAAGGAACAAAGCGAAAGTGACATTGCAGCGTAGCTTAATCGTAAAGCGCCAAGTTCATACCTTGGTCAATGCAGGTACCGCTTCGCGGAAGCAAGCTACAAATCCCGCCGCTGCGACCACAAGCAGGGATAGTGTAACTGGCAACACTCTGGTCTCCAAAACCAGCATTCTGAGTTCAAATCTCAGTTCCTGTGCCAATTTATAGTGCTGTAGGCAAATGGTTTAAGCCGCTTGGTTTTCACCCAAGTGATTGCGGGTTCAACTCCCGTCAGCACTTCCAAACTGGGTCGGCCCTCCTATTGGCGTGGGTAGCTGTCTGTAAAACAGTAGCTTAAAGCGTTGCTGGTTCAATTCCAGCCCGACCCATTTGTAACTGCATTTAATCTGCAGTTGCAATTTTGAGAACGTGGTGTAGCCGGATAACATCTCAGTTAATAAAACTGAAGATTGAGGGTTCAAATCCCTCCGTTCTCGCTCGCTGAGGAGAGGTGGCCGAGAGGCTTAAGGCACCTGTTTGCTAAACAGAATCGGATAAAACCGACGCAGGTTCAAATCCTGTCCTCTCCGTTGAAATTTCCCCCGATAGCTCAGTTGGTAGAGCGCTTGTCTGAAGAACAAGAGGTCGTCAGTTCGATACTGACTTGGGGGATTGCGTTGCCTTATAGCTCAATGGTAGAGCAAGCGGTTGTTAACCGCTAGGTTGTAGGTTCGAGTCCTACTGGGGCAGCCATTTTACACAACGTTAAAAAGTTGGTAAAGCATGGTGCCGAACTCATTTATAATAATAATTACTTGAGTTCTACACTTTTCATGAAATACACCAAAGAAATCTTGGAAGAAGCTGTTAAACATTCATTTTCTATCAGTGGGGTTTTAAGGCAACTTGGTATAGCAGGTGGTGGAAGTCATGGTCACATAACTAAGCGGATTAAAGAGTTGGGTATTGATACCTCTCACTTTAAACAATCCGATCAAAGTTTGAAAGGGCTTAATCCCAAAAAGCCTTGCCAAGAAATTTTGGTTCTAAGTTCGCGCAATCAAAGAGCACCAACATTCCAACTTAGAAGAGCATTAATGGAGATTGGGAGAGAGTATAAATGTGAAAACAATAAATGTTTGGTGCAAAGTGAATGGCTAGGAGAGAAGTTAGTTTTAGACTTCGATCACATCAATGGGAATTGGCAAGATAATAGGCAAGAGAATCTGAGATTTATTTGCCCTAACTGTCACAGACAAACTGAAAATTATGGAAGTAAACGCAGAGAGCAGGAAGCAAATAATTACATAGCTCACCAGAACAAAAGAGTTCCTCATATGAAAGCCAGAAAAGTTGAGCGTCCCTCTAAAGAAGAGCTAGAAAAAATGCTTTGGGAAAAACCAACCGCTTGCTTAGCAAAAGAGTTTGGTGTCAGTGGCAAGGCAATAGAAAAATGGTGTAAGACTTATGGAATTCAGAAACCGCCAAGAGGATATTGGCAGCGAAATAAAAAATATTAAATATCTAAATATTTAGTAAGTTGAGTAAATGTTATTGGGAAGTCGCCTAATCGGTATGGCACCGCTCTTTGAAAGCGGCAAAATGTAGGTTCGATCCCTGCCTTCCCAGTTCTGCTATTACCAAAGCAGATCAATTACACTCCTGTAGCCCAATTGGCAGAGGCCGCAATTTCAAAATTTGTGTTGTGTGAGTTCAAATCTCACCAGGAGTACCAAATTGTCAACTACGTTTCTACTTGCTCCTGTGGCGGAATTGGCAGATGCGGCAGACTTAAAATCTGTTTTATTTTGAGTGTGAGTTCGAGTCTCACTAGGAGCATGAACGGGATGTAATTCAGCGGCCAGAAGCCATGCTTTGGGAGCATGGAGTCGTTGGTTCAAATCCAACCATCCCGACTTTACCCCTGTGATGTAATTGGAAAACATCACTCGCTCAGAACGAGTGTTTTTTGCAGGTTCGAGGCCTGTCAGGGGTATGAGGTTTTATTAAATCTAAAATCTAAAATCTCAAATGTCAAATCGGTTTTGCCCCTGTAGCCCAATCGGTAGAGGCGCTAGATTTAGGATCTAGTTAGTGCTGGTTCGATGCCAGTCAGGGGTATTTGGTGACATTGCGGGTGAAGTAGCCTGGGTAGGCTTGGAGGTCTCATAAGCCTCTTAATAGCAGGTTCAACTCCTGCCCCCGCCACCAAAAATGCAGGTGTAATGTAACTGGCAACATGAAGCTCTTGTAAAGCTTTCTTGCGAATTCAAATCTCGCCATCTGCTTGGCGCGCTGGTGTAGCTCAATTAGGCAGAGCAACTGATTTGTAATCAGTCGGTTGTAGGTTCAATTCCTATCACCAGCCCCACAATTGCGGATATGGTGTAACGGTAGCATTCGAGTCTTCCAAACTTTAGGCACGAGTTCGAGCCTCGTTATCCGCTTGGCTAAACGAGAGGTTTTTTCAATCCAAAATCTCAAATTTAAAATCTAAAATCCATTTGCGGGTGTGATGTAACGGCTAGCATCTGAGTATGCCATTCTCAGCGCATGGGTTCGAGTCCCATCATCCGCTTTTGTAGTCCTGAGCTTCGATGGTAGACCATCTGCCTTACAAGCAGACGCGGGGTAATCTCCTCTCAGAACTACCAATTTATGGGAGTGTAGCTCAATAGATAGAGCGCCGCGCTTCGGACGCGGATGTTGTGGGTTCGAGTCCTGCCACTCTCGTTGTTTTTGCTTGAATTTAAGGAGGTTGATTCCATTGAATGGATAATTTTTTATAGTAAGAGCGATCGCACTTTTGCGTGTCCCAATCTTTGGAGCCTACATACTTTAGTACGAGAGGAAAGGTAACGCTGTCAAAATCAGCGGGCGTTTGAGAACGAGGAGTGCGATGAACCCGGCAGGTTGGCTTAAAGGTAGCCCTCCTTTAAAGAGTGTGTAATAACTCATCGGCAGAGTCCCTCTAGTAACTGAGAAAACGCAATGCTCTGATAACTTGCACGTTAAAGTGCGTGAAGCGCAGCTATCCCGTAGGGAATCGCACAAATCAACAAAAAATACGGGAGTGTAACTCAACTGGATAGAGTGTCGAGCTTCTACCTCGAATGTTGTGGGTTCAAGTCCTACCGCTCCTGCTCCCTGGGGTTCGTAGCTTAATTGGTAAAGCATCTAACTGGCTGTTAGAAAGATATCGGTTCAAATCCGATCGCAATCCACCACACCAATTTTAGATTTTAGATTTTAGATTTTAGATTTACTCCACAGGTGAATCTTTGACGCGGGGTCATTCGATTTTAGATTTTAGATTTTAGATTTACTCCAGAGGTGAATCTTTGACGCAGGGTCATTCGATTTTAGATTTTAGATTTTAGATTTTAGATTTACTCCAGAGGTGAATTTTTTACACGGGGTCATAGCTCAATTGGTAGAGCGCTTGCTTTGCACGCAAGAGGTTAGGAGTTCGATTCTCCTTGACTCCACTTGTGGTGTCTGAAGCCAAAGTGGTAGCGGCGCTGGTTTGTGGAGCCAGTAATAGCGGGTTCAATTCCCGTCAGACACCCCTTGGAAGATGCCGCTAAATGGTTGGCAACCAGTCTTGAAAACTGGGGTACAGGTAACTGTAAGGGTTCGATTCCTTCATCTTCCTTTTAATTAACCACCGGAAGTCGAAAAGCGAGACACCGTGCTGATAACGCGGCGATAGGAGGGGCAGTACCTCCTCGGTGGATGGATTGGTTTATAATAAGTCTAGATTTGCTAGTTATTCAACATAGAAGCCATGAGCATTCAAGTTCTCAAATTAGAATTGATTCAGTAAATTTTGTTAATAAAGGATATTCAACTTTTAAACGAAATCCAAAAACTGAAAGAAAAGTCACCCGAAAAGACTGCTGTTCTCAAACCTCGTCAATTTGGCTGTGGTCAAGGAATTTTTACTTACGTTGCGGATGATTTTGATGAAACACCTCCGGGTTTTGAAGAATATGCGTAAGTCATCAATATAGGGCTTACGCCTGGGGCTCAGAAACCGGGTTTTTTACTGAATCTGCGGGCTGTAACGCATTTTTTCTTAAAAAACCCGGTTTCTTTGGTGCGATCGCCCGAGTCAGAAATATATTATGTGAGGTTTAATTTATATGAATTTACAGGATTACAATTATTATCTGGTGCTTGACCTTGAAGCAACTTGCTGCGATCGCGGAAATATCAGAAAAGAGGAAATGGAAATTATCGAAATAGGAGCGGTTATGGTGCATTCAGAATCTCTAAGTATTGTTGATGAATTTCAAAGCTTCATCAAACCTATTCGCCATCCTATCCTGACAGAATTCTGCCAATCGCTAACATCTATTTCTCAAGCACAAGTCGATCGAGCTCCGACTTACCCGGAAGCGATCGCACTTCTGAAAAACTGGCTGTCTGGTTACCCAAATGGTGTATTTGGTTCTTGGGGCGATTTCGATCGCAAACAATTTCAACAAGACAGCAACTTTCACAAAGTACCTTTTCCCATTGCTTATCCTCATGTCAATCTCAAACAATTGTTTTCGGACAAGCAAGGTTTGCGAAAACGTCATGGGATGGCAAAAGCTCTGACACTCGCGGGTTTACCGCTAGAAGGAACTCATCACCGAGGCATTGATGATGCGAGAAATATCGCCAAACTGTTGCCTTACATTTTGGAGCGAAAACAGTTGTCCTGATTTGCGATCGTACATACAGCGAGCAAAATTATGGGGAGGTCGCCTAAGTGGAATGGCACCGTAAAAACTTTGGAAAAGCGGCTCCTAAAAGGACGATCGGGTTGGTTGAGTAGGGTAAAAAGTTGCTTCGCGACGTTCCCTGAAAACGCAAACGGGCAATAGGTTGCGGAGGCACTGAAAGGAACTAACAGTCCGAGATGGGGGCAGTTCCCGTCTGCTTGCGGGCAGTAAGGAAGCGCGTTTCCTGAAAGTTGCTGTCGATTGATGCGGGTTCGAGTCCCGTCCTCTCCATTCAAGGTTCAAGTCCAAATCGAAGAGTTTCAACCCGTGCCCTAACAGTTAAAGCATACATACTCGGCTGTTAACCGACTAAAACCAATGCTTTACGCACTTGCACGGGTTGAACCTCAGAACCTCAGTTGTTCTTGAGGTCTAAATCGCGATCGTAGCTGCCGATTGGCCGCAGTCTGGTCATCAACTGCTTCAGCAAGAAGCCGTTGCTGTTCCAAGCGGTATAAGGAGTAGCCCCTTGTCCCTTCAGGCACAAGGTTTGTCGGGCTTTGTTGTGGCAGATATTTGCCAGCAGGCTGACGACTGACACTAAGCCGAGTTCATCGACAAGGGCTTCGAGTTCATTTTGAGTCACAAGCACACCTCCAGGGTTGACTATTTTCCTGAAAGATAGCATAATGGGGAAAGAAAGGGTACTAAATGGGGTTAGTCAGGGGTAAGTTTATCGTCGATCAGCTTATATTCGTTGATAGTTGCCAGGAGCATCAGTTTAGACATAGATATTCCTGACTCGTCAGACAGCTTCTTCAGCTTTTGATGAATTCGGTTGGGCATTGTGACTTTTATTGTTTTGGAAGCTTCCTCTTGTTCAGCCATTTCAAGCAGTTATGTTTAATTGAGACTAGCTTATCTCTTTCGGAGTACCGATCGCACCTTGCTGCGATCGTCTGTAGGGATGCGGGCGCAGCGCGATAAAATGGCTGCTGCTGCGAAACTGTGCGCTAACAAGTAAAAAGGTCGATCGCAAATCTCTAACCAAGGGAGCGATTGGATATATTAGTTACATTCAGAAGCAAGCAGTAACCAAACAACTTAATAAAAAAGGTGAAATATGCGAAAATTAAAATATTACGTGGCTTGTACAGTTGACGGTTTTATTGCTCGCGAAGATGGCTCATTTGATTGTTTTTCGATGTCAGGAGAGCATTTCGCCGATTTGTTCGATTCCTTTCCTGAAACTTTTCCGGCTCACTTTCAGGAAGCACGAGGTATTCGTGCAGAGAACAAGCAGTTTGATGCGGTTTTGATGGGACGGAAAACCTATGAGGTAGGGCTAAATGTTGGTGTAACTAACCCTTATCCTACCTTGAAGCAGTATGTTTTTTCGCGCACTATGGAAGTCAGTCCTGATGAGAATATTGAACTTGTTTCGGACAATCCTATCGCAGTGGTGAAGGAATTGAAAAAAGAAACGGGTAAAGACATCTGGCTCTGCGGTGGTGGCGCTTTAGCGGCCACTCTTTTTTCTGAGATTGACGAGATGATTGTGAAGTTGAATCCGGTAGTTATCGGATCGGGAATTCCTCTTTTTTCCCGTGCACTTGCTCCGACAAATTTGGAACTTGCCGATCGCAAAATCTATAGCAACGGTTTCATGTTGCTTCATTATCGAGTGAAGCATTAGCAATCGGGACTTTATTCGTTGGAATTGCTGCGGGCAAGAAACGAGTGAAGTCCTTACTACAAAATGATTTTATAGCACTTACACAAAAGCTGGATTTTTAAGGGTGGTTGGCAGAGCGGTGATGCACCCGGCTTTTAACCGGTACCAGATAGGTTCAACTCCTATATCACCCATTTTTAAATGCTCAAGGTAGAAGCTACAGGGTTAAATATGCGTTTAGCCATTCGCGAGGGGCGATCGTAGTGTCGGTGCGGGCGTCGTCTCCCAAATTCTGAAATAGTTGGATTTCTTCTATTTCGCGCAGGATAGTTCCTCTGTTCTTTTCTGATAAGTAAATCGAACATTTGAGACGAAAGTACCGATACGAAAGTCAAAATTAGCGACACCTATACCTTTCTCGCCAACTACTTCTAGCGTAAATTCCCCGGAATGACCTGAACTACCAGGATCATAAAAAACATCGTTTTGACCTTGGGTAGGTGCCACAAATTTTACGCTGCCTACTCGCTTGATGATGGGCTGACAGCTTTTAATTGAATTCACAACTCCGGCATAATTCCAAAATTCTTTGGACGCCCATTGCTGTCTAACTTCCGCAGGGGCTGCTACACCAGGAAAACCGTTGTTGTTAACCAATATAAATGTTAAAGCGATCGCAGACGGAATTAAAATTCTCAACAATGAAACAATTAGATTGCTTGTCGATTTACTCCGCTTAAATCTCCCAGCAATACAAATTCCTAAAAGAGATAGCAAAAACGGAAAAAGTAAACCCCAAAATAACCCCGGCAACTTGTGTAGCAAAGTCGGCATTGATGAGTAGAAAGATGAGTAGAAATAGGCAACTAAGTAGCCGCTCACCAAACCGATGATGCAACCGAAAACCAGAAACAACGGCTCAATTTCCATTTCTTGTTCTGAAAGTTGTCGATCCACCACAGCAATGGTGTATAGACCCAGAAGATATAGCGCCAGAGCTGTCATTATTCACAAGTAAAACCACTCACCAAGTGTCGCTTCACGATAGTTCAAATAATTGCCTATCGATGTGAGGAATGTAATGTCAATCGCTGCTATTAAAAAGCATTCTAACCTATCTAATAGTGCAACGAACTTGTTTTTCATAAGGCGATTAGTTTGAAAAGTATATAGTTCCTCGCCCTTTGACTATATCTTGATTTTTTACACAAGTCAATCCTGTATTTACCCCAATTGAAATAGTCATGCAGGGCGAGATAGTGAAGATGTCGGTGAAGTTGGTCAGCGCGATTGTCCTGCGAACAGGCTTCGCGATCGTACTTTAATTAGGTATTGAATAAGGGCGATCGTGTAAAATAAAGTTGTTCTTTTAAGAAAATGCGTCGATTCTGCAATGAAAACGCTAGCTAAATGGTCTGTGGGCGACTATCACCGCATGATTGAAGCAGGGATTCTACGCGATCGCCGTGTGGAGTTGCTAGCCGGTGAAGTTTGCCAGATGAGTCCAGAAACCCCAATTCATTACAACACAACCAAACGAGGTACTAAATACCTCGAAGAACTACTCGCAGGTAAAGCTGATGTCCGCTTCAACGGGCCAATTACGCTATCAGACTCTGAACCAGAACCAGATATTGCGATCGTGCGATTGCCGGAGTCTGCTTACAACGATCGTCATCCGGAACCTCAAGATATCTTTTGGATTGTAGAAGTTGCTCAAACTAGCTTGAAGAAGGATTTAGAGTTGAAAGCCGCCATTTATGCCGAGGCAGAAATTCAAGAATATTGGGTTTTAAATTTATCTGCTAAGCAAATGATCGTGTTTCGCTATCCTGAGAATGGCGAGTACGCTACAGAGCAAAAGATCGAGGCTGGAACGGTTATACCGCTGGCATTTCCCGACATTCGCGTATCCGTTGAGAGACTTTTCGGGTGATTGGGATCGATCGCCACAATTTTTTACAGAAATAGTTGATTTTTCAGAACAGTTGTGTTATAGTGACCTAGATGCGGGAGTATAGCTCAGTTGGTTAGAGCAGGTGACTCTTAATCTCAAGGTCGAAGGTTCAAGTCCTTCTACTCCCATCCCAAATTTTGAACCTAAATTTATCGAAACTCGTAGCGGTTCGATGCGTCGGGGTGTTTGTGTTGTCGGATTTTTAATGCCGATCGACCGATCGGCTTATCCGATCGATAAAAGTGCGATCGCCCAAGCTATTTTTCAACTGAATAACAACAGGAAATGGTGATTAGCTATGATGGCAAATCTCTCGGCGCGCTGCTATGGGGGCGATCGCGATTTAGATGCGATCGCCCATTTAATCAATACTTGCGAAGAAGTCGATCGGCTTGATGAAGGCACTTCCATCTCGGAATTGCAACAAGAATTTAACGCACCCTCCCTAGATGTAGCGCGCGATATCCGCCTTTGGGAAGATGCGGAGGGAAAATTAATCGGTTTTGCTCAGTTGTCGGTTTCTGAACCAGGGGAAGTAATTGACGGTTGGCTGTGGTTTCGCGTTCACCCCGACGCGCGCGGAGGCGATGTGGAAGCAGCCGCGATCGCCTGGGGTGAAGTGCGGATGCGCGAGGTGTCTGCGATGCGGGGCGCGCGCGTGAAGCTGCGAACCTACGCGCGCGCTGAGGATTGCGATCGCATTTCTGTGCTGACAAGTTGCGGTTTTAAGGTCGATCGCTATTTTTGCCGAATGGCGCGATCGCTCTCTGAACAGATCCCAGAACCGCACTTCCCCGAAGGTTTCGCGCTGCGTCAGTTCCCCGGCGAACAGGATGCGGCTGCTTGGGTAGAAATGTTCAACCAGTCGTTTATCGATCACTGGAATCATCACGATTTAACGGTGGATAAATTTAAGCACGAGTTAGCTAAACCCAATTACAGAAATGATTTAGACTTGATTGCTGTTGCTGATGACGGCACATTTGTCAGTTTTTGTTACTGCGAGATTAGTGTGCAAGAGTGCGATCGTACCGGGCGCAATGAAGGCTGGATTGCTTGTCTCGGCACTCGGCGCGGCTTCCGCAAAATAGGATTGGGACGAGCGATGTTGCTCGCTGGTTTGCATCGACTGAAAGCTGCCGGTGTGGCTACTGCTATTATCGGCGTCGATGCTGAAAATTCATCAGGTGCATTGCGTCTTTACCAGTCTGCTGGCTTCCACAATATTCGCGATAGCATTTCCTATGTTAAGGATGTTTAATCGATGTTACAGTTGGCGATCGCACTCCCACCCTAGAAACCCGGTTTTTTACCGGATCTGCTGGTAGCAACGAAATATTTTCCTGAAAAAACCCGGTTTCTCGCCACTCGTGTAAGTTTTATCTAAAAAACTTTTGCTACCCCCTTGACACGCATGTAGTATAAATGTAGTATATAAATACGGAAAGCGCAGGACAAGCAAAAACCTGTATTTTTCGTGCCAATTCTGAACCTTGACAACTAAATATTGCTCAAAATTTCAACGAACATCAATTTGAAAGTCTTGTAATATAGACTCGATGGTCATGTTGTTACTTTATACGAGACTGTTCGGTTACAAACTGACTCGACCCGAGTCAGATGTTGTAGGAAATCAGTCTAATTTCAACGAATTTGATGCGGATTCAGAACAGACAAGTTCGGCCAGATTTGAATCAACCAATAAGGCTGAGGAAATCCGCAAAATCAAACAAGCTTATCATTTAGAACGGCGCTTCTTTCAGTAAAGATTATCCGATTTCGTGAATCTTTACCGATACTGGCAATTTGCTAATTCTCACAAAAAGCCAAAATCGAGAGCAGATAAGCTACTAATCCAAAATCCAAAATTGCTCTAGGAGGTATCGGTAATGGTTCACATTCGTTTTGAAGGACGTTCCTACGATCTGGCGGAAAACCAACTGGGTATCACGGCAGGAATGAGCGATAATGCTATTAAGGAACGTCTGGCAAATCATTTTGATGTCAAGGGTTCTCGCTTCGAGTCTTACGTTCTGGATCGCCGTCCCAGCGGCGATTTAATTGTCCGCCCAGAAGCTGTTTACGGCTAGAAATTCACTGAAAGCACGTATTAGGCAGCGCACCCCAACTAAAGAAGCTTACAAACTGGAAACGTTCGACTTAAAATCGAATTGTAGGTTCAATTCCTACTTGCCGAGAGGCTAAAGAAAAGCTTCTCTGACTTGTGCGCTGCCTTTTATAGCTGAATTTTTTATATCTATCCGGCGCTGAAAAGTTCCACTTCGCGCCCCAACAAAGGAAGCTTACATACTAGCTCATTGGTAGAGCAATTCCCTTTTAAGGAACTGGTCGCGGGTTCAACTCCTGCGTATGTGCCAACGGCTTTCTTGACTTGCGCGAAGTGACCTTTTAGGCGCTATAAACTCTTGTTGTTAATTCAGGATAATAATTAAGTAATCCTGTTTGTATTGAAGACTTCCGTCCTCAAAAATAAATTGGGTATTAGCCATGAGAAAAAGACTGGCAATTTACCGATCGCCCAAGGAGATAGACAGTCTGATTCATGCCTTCCAAGAAGGCAACCTGTCGCGAAGTCAATGGACGCACGAAGCACATTTAACTGTTGCCCTGTGGTATCTGTGTTATGACTCGGAGCAAGAAGCGATAAATGCGATTCGCAATGGCATTAAACGTTACAACTCGGCTCAAGGAATTGAAACCACAAAAGATAGCGGGTATCACGAAACATTAACGCTGTTTTGGGTGCGAACTATTCGGGGATATCTCGCCGATGAAAGCCAAAATCGCTCGCTCGTACACTTGGCTAACGGTTTGATTGCCAAATATGCCGATCGCACTTTACCATTTCACTATTACACCCGCGATCGCCTGATGTCTTGGGAAGCTCGGATTAATTGGGTTGAACCAGATTTGAAGTCACTCGACTCCGAAATAGTCCGCCAGGGATTTCAATCCCTGTCTAATAGCTAAAGTCCTCTGAAGAGGACTAAAGATATTTGTTTTTGTTGGTTTTTAATCACAGAAAATACATTTTTAAACACGCATTTCAGTCCTCTTAAGAGGACTTCAGCTTTGAGCCAGGGATTTCAATCCCTGGCGGACTGAAAGCACAGGTGCAAAATATTAGGTGACAGCAATGAATATGAATGTATTAGAACGCGATTTACGTTTGGAAATGCTCAACAGTCTACTCACAACTCCTCACCGCCAATTAGAAAAAGTAGCAGAAATTCACAAGTTAATTGTTGAATTAGATCCGATTTTTTACGGTCATTTAGCAGTGTGGTATCAACGTCACGGCGACGTGCGCGATCACAAGGAAGTTTTTGCCGGAAATTTGCTGACTTCGGCGCTGACGGAACACCGAGATGCCGGTTTTATGATGCTGCAAGAGTTCCCTCCCTACGAGGTTTCGCGGATTGTGGACTTTATGAAGCGGCACCAGAATAAGGTGCCCCGCAGCGCGCGCACTGCTGTCACTCGCTATCTGAAATCGCGGGAAAAAAATGCACAGTTTTTCGATCGCGCCGCCATCCGCAACCGCAAGGCGATGAAACATTTGTACGCAACGCTGCACGTCAAGCCGAGCGATCGCGCTAATGCTATTCTGTTTAAAGACAATCCGCCGGAAGACTCTCTGGCATTCATTTTGAAGCAGTTAGCAAAGGCGGCGACACCTGCGGAACAGGCGAATTTGATTGTTGAGTACAAGATTCCGTATACGATCGCAGTTGGTGCGATCAGACAGCTAACGCCAACGGTTTTGGCCGCGCTGATTAACTCGATGTCGCCGCAGGAAGTCATCAACAATTTGAAATCGATTCAGTCGCGGGGCGCGATGGATCACGCGGAAGTCAAGCAGTTGATTGACTCGAAGCTGGATGAAGCGGCCAAGTGCGATCGGGTTTCTGCTTACAAAGCGAGTGTTGCGGGCGCGGGCGCGAACTTCGACACAGCAACGGCGGCGAAGCTGGAAGCGGTGACAAACGAACAGGTGAAGAAGCGCGGCAAGATTGTTAAAGCGACTGGTTTGTTGATTGACAAGTCTGGTTCGATGGAAAGTGCGATCGAAGTCGGGAAGCGTCTCGCTGCTTTGATTTCGGGCATTTCCGAGGCGGCACTGTTCGTTTATGCCTTTGACACGATGCCGTATCCAGTGCAAGCAAACGGCAGCGAATTGACAGACTGGGAACGCGCTTTCAAGCACATTCGCAGTGGCGGCGGCACAAGTTGCGGTTGCGCGGTGGAAGCAATGCGAATTAAAAAGCAGGTTGTCGAGCAATTCATTATGGTAACAGATGAAGGCGAAAACGCTGCACCTTATTTCGCGGATGCTTATCAGAATTACTGCCGCAGTTTGGGGGTAATTCCTGATGTCGTGATTGTGCGAGTTGGTGCTTGGTGCGAATATGTCCAGAAGCAATTAAAGGACAAACAAGTATCGGTGGAAACCTTTACGTTTGCGGGTGATTACTACTCCTTGCCGAATTTAGTGCCGATGTTGAGTCGTCCTTCGCGACTGGAATTGTTGATGGAAATTCTGGATACTTCCCTGCCGGTGAGGGATGATAAGTGATATAATTGGGCATGGCTCGTCAGTTAAGCTGGCGGGCTGTGCTCGCAAAGTTAGTGGGAGTTAGAATTGTATGTCAACTGAGATTACATACACTGACGCTGAAGCAAATTTAGAAAATCTCTGCGATCGCGCTGTTGAAACTGGCGAAGTAATAGTTATTAATAGGCCTAACGGTAAAAATGCGGTTTTGATTTCTGAGGCAGAATTAGAAAGTTTGCTAGAAACCCTTTATTTGCTGAGGTCGCCTGCCAATGCAACTCGTTTGTTGACAGCATTAAAGAGAGCTAAAGCAAGAGTTGTTCAACCTCAGACGCTTGATGAAATTTGCCCAAAATCTGGGCTTGATGAAAGTGAGGTAGCGATCGCTAGTGACTGCTTACAAAACGATCGCGCTCGACAACTGCTAGACAGTATCAATGATGCTTATGCAGATGGACTAGATTCGTCAGAGCAAGCTATGCTAGAGGGAATGCGTCAGCATCAGCGACAATTCATAGAAACAGAATGGTAATTTGTCAGGGGGATATCTACTGGATAGATTTGGGACAACCGATAGGTTCGGAACCAGGCTATATTCGTCCTTATGTCGTGATTCAAAACGATGTCCTGAACATTTCTCTAATCAGAACTGTTATTGTTTGTGCATTGACTACTAATCTCAGACGAGCGAGGGCGATAGGTAATGTATTGCTTGAAGCAGGAGAAGCCGATATAGCAGAACAAAGCGTAGTGAATGTGTCTCAAGTTTTTACAGTAGATAAGGCTTTGTTGACAGATAAAATTGGCCAACTATCTCAGGAACGAGTCCGACAGATTCTCGCAGGATTAGCACTTGTGACTAAACCAAGAGAAATAGATTCAAGTGAGCAAGAGGAGAATTGAAGTTTTAATTTGACCAGTTTTTCCCGATTTTCAATTATTCTTTAGTTTGAGCGATAATTTCTTGTAATTCTGGATTAGCGATGGATGACACTAACTGAGAATCCGCAGCAGCTAAAGCAGCGCGCAACTTTTCCGAAGTCAGTGCGGGATATTTTTCTAACACCTGCTGTTCCGTCCATCCCGCAGCAAAGAGCCCTAGCAAAAATTCTACAGACAATCGAGTTTCTGGCGCTGCAGGTTGACTTGTTGAAACTTTCGGGTTTGGATGAATGAGCTTTCGCCAGTCCATTGTTTTACTTAAACGATTTCGGAAGATTCCGCCGATTATACTGCATTTGGACACAGTAGAAACACGGGCATCGTTGACTGACTTTGTAACACGATACCGTAGGTCATACCATTTTAGATTTTAGATTTTAGATTTTAGATTGGGAATCACTGATGAATTAAGGGTTTGAAGCTTGGCTAGAGTCGCATTTTTTTGGAAGAGGTGTCATTTTGCGATTTTGCCATTAAATTGTTATTACGATCGCAGTACAGCACTTTCTTATAGACTAGAGTAATGTGGTAGCGACGGGGCGATCGCCCTTTTTGCTTCAGTCCGTTTCAATACCAAACCGCGTTAGCGAAGCCCTCGAAGAGGATCGCACTAAATCTCAACCCACTGTCTAACGAACTGTGCAACCCACTGTGCAACCCACAATACAACTACTTTAACTTCTTAAAACTATGGGAAAAAAGTCGAAAGCCAAAAAATCCCAGGTCAAAAAATCCAGTTTGCTCTGCCAGCGACTCCAAGAAGCTCTCGATCGAGGCAGTAAAGTTTGGATTAAAACAAACAATAGCAGTTTCGGCGGCATCCCGATTAATTTGTTCGGGGAGTTTGCGGAACTTTTGGTGATAGTTCCCCCTAACGAACAGGCGGAAAATATCGATGCTTATGGACAAGTTACGTGGCTGATTCGACTCTCTGATATTATTGCACTCGCTTACCCTACTGAATATTGGTCTAAAGATAGATTAGAAAGTTTGCTGCCACCAGATGCAGTTACTTCCGAAGTAGGAGATTAACTGCGTAGGGTGTGCATTGGGTACCCTAATTTTAGCTGAGTGGTATTTGGTATGGTGTGCATTGCACACCATACATTTACTATTTTTTAAGCTGTTTTAGCAGCCAACATATACACCTCTTCCACCGATTTTTATCAGTTTAATTAGTTGTTGCAAGCTGAAAGCTGCACTTTACAACTGCCGCCCTCTAGTTCGCTGCAACCGGCGAGAGCTTGAGCTTCTGCTGCGGCTTGATCGTCGCCCCAGCCCGCACCAGCTCCTCCTTTGCCTACTGCGATCGCTCCACAATTATTACTATTAGATGTCAGGGGTTCGCAATCGTTAGCACCTTCACTTTGTTCATTGCAGACGGCTACTGCTGCGTTTAGTGCTTCTTTCTCCGTAGCATGATCCCAGCTAATACCAGTGGCGTCAGAAGTCGGAGAATAAGCAGTAGCTCCATAGGTATCCTGAGCTTTAGCTACCTGGACTGAGCCAAAAAGAGGAAGTGTCAAAGCTGTGACTACAACCCACTTAGAAAAAAGCTTTTGCAGCATATTTACTTAAGATATTTACAAGGTTAAGTTGCGAGGTTCGCTCAATATTAGATTAGGAAATTAATTCCTGTCAATAGTGTTGAGTAATCTTTATATTTTCTTAAACTAAGAGTTGCTTCGGTAACAAAAAGTAAGATGAAGGAGGTCAATTCAGTGGCAGATATTCGCAGAATTCTCAGCCAACTTGCGGCCAAAGAAGGGCACTTACTCGATACCCAATTCCTGGCTCCTTGCGTGCCCGGGGGGAGCGTGCGGACAAGGGTTAGCTCAATGGTTTATACTTTTCAACCGCAGCCACGCAACTTTGAAGGATGGGCTATTTTTGCGCCAGTAAATGAGAAAATTGCTGCGGTAATTGAGGAGCCGAGTTTGCCGCAAGTGGCAGAGTATTTGCAACTCCTCCTCCCCGTTCGCTTGCACTTGGTTTGCCTGCTGCAAGGGCAAACGTGGCTGGCTTATCCTGTTAACGCATCGGATGCTAAACAGCGCACGGGTGTTGCGAAACCCGTACCAGTGCATTTAGTAACAGAAGGTTCGCAGTTTGAGCCGATTGTTGCGCGCTGGGATGGTCATTGTTTGTGGTTTGAAGAGATTGACAGGCGCGCCGATCCACTGCCCTCTGAGGAGTTAAAAGCAGCTTTAAAAAAGTTGATTTTGCCTCAAGAAGTTCGCTTTAAAGGGATGACACCGGAAATGCGAACTGTTTACGAATTGGTGTCCCGAAATATTAAAGATTTATATCCAAAAGTGCGGGAAGAAAAGCGCTTGCAGCGAGCGTTGAAAATGGGCGGCGGTGAATTGCGGGATTTTTTTGATCGCGAAAATTATTGGCTGGTTGAATGGACTAGCGGAACGGGAGAAAACCACACTTCTGCGATCGCCAAAAATGACTTGACAGTTATGAGTGCCAGGGTAAACGCATCTAAATTAATTTGACAAACACCTAAATTTGTGCATTACTAAATAACTAAAAAAACTTTTAAAA
>NZ_JAUBVE010000105.1:0-17675 GCF_036705715.1 Microcoleus sp. AT3-D2
TTCTTCGTAGTTCATATTATTAAGCTAATTTTTTCTTTTATTTTACCTAGAAAGAGCGCACTTTCGCAAGAGGTCTATTGTTCCTGTGATGCTGCTGGCGGCCCAGCTTTCCCGCGAACCAAAACACGAAGAGAAGAAAAAGGAGCTTTTTAAAGCAAGCCGGATGCAGGATTTTCTAGATTCAATCCGTGTATCTCTGGTTAATCATGGCGCGATTCGTCGCTCTCAGACATTGCTTGGGTCTACCGTAGGCGCAATTGATAATCCTTATAAGTGGGTACATCAACAAGCTTTAGTCTATGAAAAATTGACAGAGATGCTGAAAAATAAGCGCGAGGGAATCCAAAAGGACATCCGAAAAGCAGCTAAGGATGCTAAAGACTCTTTACTGCAACAAATTGAGAGAATTTTTCAAGATGCTATAGAAGCTGTTCCATCTTTTGCAGAAGATCATTGGAACTGTAACGAAGTTACCATGAAGCAGGAATGGGAAAAAAAATTAAAAGCACTTCGATTTGAAAAACGCTTAAAGATAGCTTATGAAGAGGCTAGCAAAAAATTCAATAAGGAAGTTCAGGAAGTTCTGGAGGAAATAGGAAATGAATTACAGCTAATATCTGAGCTTGGTAGTAGCGACTTCAACTTTACTGAGCAGGATTCAAACAATTTTCGAGATTTTGTGCGAATTGGTGGAGGCATTCTAGGGATAGCAGGAACTATTATAGCCTTATTCGTCGCCCCTCCTGTGGGTCTCGCTATCGGGATTGTAAGTGCTGTGGTTAGCGGGATTGTTGGAATGTTTAAATCCAAAGATGAAAAGCGACGCGAGGCGGTTATCAATATCTCAACTTCATTGGAAACGCAACTCAACACTCAGAGGCAAAACACTCTACAGCAGGCTGAGAGAGATTTTGGTAAGTATTCTGATTTTGTAACCAAAAATATCAATATCTATTTTGAAGAATTGATAGCAGGACTAGATGCGATCGCGACTCATCTCGAACGAGCAAAAAAGAAGTTATCTGGTACAGAAAATTATCTCAATCGTGCGTATGCCAAGCGAATCCTTGACTGGTGTGCTGAAAAATATGAAACTATGACAGATGAGTGTATCAACCAAATCATTGCTACAGTCGAACGAGATTTAGGGCGCAACATGAAGATTGTCACAAAATCCCAAGTTCAACCACGAAAATCACTAGAGGATATTAAACACATCCTTCAAGAGGATATTTCCTTTAGCGATCTCAAATCTCCCAAATAAGGACTAAACTAACATGACTCAGAACAACTCCAACTTTCAAGCTGCCGATGTCGGTGCATTTTTCAACAAAACGCGAGTAAAATTTGACAGCTTACTGGCTCAGGGAAATACATCGGAACTAACAGCTATCCGCAAAAAAGTGGACGATGAATTAAAAGAGTATCAAGAACAGGGAATTCTAGGTGTAGCTTTTGTCGGGCAATACAGTGCTGGTAAATCAACTATTATCTCTGCCATGACGGGGCGGCGCGATATCCGCATTGATGCTGATATTGCTACTGATAAAACGACCAATTATGACTGGAACGGCATCAAGCTAATTGATACGCCTGGACTTTTTACAGACCGCCAAGATCACGATGAGATTACTTATGATGCCATTAACAAATCTGACTTGCTGGTTTTTTGCCTCACCTATATGCTCTTTGACTCATTGACAGCAGAGAATTTCAAGAAGTTAGCCTATGAAAAAGGCTATCGCTGGAAAATGATGTTAGTCATCAATAAAATGTCTGATGAAGCAGGAGAAGAAGAGCAAAAGATTTCCAACTACCGCCAAAGTCTTGCCGATGCACTGAAGCCTTACAGTCTTGATGAATTTCCGATCTGCTTTATCGATGCCAAAGACTACTGTGAAGGCATTGATGATAAAGATGATTTTCTGACGGAAATCAGCCGATTTCCAACTTTTATTGATGCTCTAAATCAGTTTGTAGAACGTCGAGGCTCTCTTGCTCGTTTTGATACACCAGTCCGAATTGCTCTAAGCTGTGTGGATGAGGCTCAGTTGAGCTTTACTCGCAACTCAGGCGCAGATTCAACTTTTTTTGAAGTGCTGACACGGTTATCTCGCACAGTGCGTAAAGAGCGCGATCGCCTGGGAACTAAAGTTAAAAATATAGCCCTAGAGATGGCTTCAGGAGTTGCTAGCGAAGGCAACACTCTTGCCGCAGCAGTAGGTAGCGAGCAGAAATTTGAAAATCTGAATAAACAAGCTGAACTGAATGTGCAGAAGCACTATGAGAAAGCAGAAACCAAACTGCAAGATGCTGTAAATGTAGCAGTTGAAGATATCCGGCAGGAGGTTGAAAAAGTGCTAGAAGGTGATCTAGTCAAGAGTTTTGTTGCTTGCCTAGATAAAAATCAAAATATATCAGCCCAAAATCTGGGGGCTGCTATGGATATGGAGCGACTAAAAAGCCAAGTTAACTTGCTTAAAAAAATTGGTGAGACAGCCGGGGTGAAGCTGACCACTTTGGCATCGAGGAGTTTTGCAAAAACCGCTGCTGAACAAGGATTTCTACGTTCTATAGATGTAGCAGGAAGCGGTCTACATCAAGGTGTTGTGGCTGTGGGAAAATTTGTCGGCTTTAAGTTTAAGCCTTGGCAGGCGGTTGGTATGGCTAAAAACATCGGCAATGCTGCTAAATTTCTGGGACCAGCTCTAGCACTTGTTTCGGTAGGACTAGATATTTTACAAATGCAACAGGAACATGAGCGAGAAAGGCAAATGGCTGAGGTCCGTCGCGATATTACGAGTCAATTTCAATCAATAGCCAAAGACTTGGAAAATCAAATTGAAATACAGCTATTTGAATTTGAGCAACAGGTTTACGGAGAGATTGAGAAGCAAATTGCAGCCGCTCGTCAGAAGGAAGAGGAAGTGATTTATGCTTCTAATACTTGGGTAAAACAACTGGCAGAAATCCGTAAGGATTTTGACGGGATTATCCAGTACATCACGAAGGCAGCAGCTAACCTGAATACTTGAATCTGAAAAAGAGCGATCGCCCTTACATCCCAACTTGTCAAAAAGCGCGATTTAAGGGCGATCGGATATAACCATCAACAACGCGGCGATGGAGGAAACGGCAGTGCCGTTTCCTGATTCCGGGCTACTCTTACAAATTGCAACTCATATCCCCAGATAATTGACTGAAACGCGCATTTTCCCGATAGTCTACCGGACAGTCAATCACGCAAGGGACATCTTGAGCCAGGGCTTCTTTCAGAATCGGAATAAAATCTGTGGCAGATTCCACTCGATAGCCTTTTAAACCCATACTTTCCGCAAATTTCACAAAGTCGGGATTGCCAAATTTGACGAAATCGGAATGACCAAAATAATCTTGCTGCTTCCATTCAATTAACCCGTAACCGCCGTCATTAAATATCAGCGTCACAAAATTAGTACCGACTCGCAAAGCAGTTTCTAACTCTTGGCAATTCATCATAAAACCACCGTCGCCGGTGGCTGCTATTACTTTGCGATCGGGATAAACGAGTTTTGCAGCTACCGCACCCGGAATTGCAATTCCCATCGCCGCAAAGCCGTTGGAAATCAAACAGGTATTCGGGCGATCGCAATGATAGTGTCGCGCGATCCACATTTTGTGAGCTCCGACATCAGATATAAGAATATCTTCCGGGCCCAGGACTTGCCGCAAATCGTAAATGAGTTTTTGTGGCTTGATCGGGAAACCATCGTCGGCTGCATATTGTTCGTACCCAGCGCGAATATCCGCCCGCAATTGCTTAGCAAAAGGGTCTACTTTCTCCATGCGATCGGCACGCTGCAAAATTTCATTGAGGGAATCAGAAATATCCCCCACAACTTCTATAAGAGGAATATAACTGCTGTCAATTTCTGCTGGCAAAGATCCAATGTGAATGATCGGAATTTTTCCTTCTGGATTCCACTTCTTCGGGGAATATTCAATCAAATCGTAGCCAACAGCAATCACTAAATCCGTTTCTTCAAAAGCACAACTAATATAATCCCGTTTTTGCAATCCCGTCGTCCACAGTGCCAAAGGATGAGTGTAAGGAATTACACCTTTGCCCATGAAAGTATTAGCTACGGGAATATTCAATCGAGTAGCAAATTGTGTCAAAGCATCGCTGCCATTAGCGCGGATCGCGCCGTTTCCTACTAAAAGTAGAGGACTTTTTGCCTTGGAAATTGCCACAGCGGCTTTATTCAAGCTTTGGTAAGCACCAAAAGTTTTTTCGCGGTTGTCTTTGGTGAGCGGCATTCCTTCAGCAGGCATTGCTGCAATGTTTTCAGGTAAGTCAATGTGAACTGCTCCCGGCTTTTCACTTTGAGCTACTTTAAAGGCTTTGCGGACAATTTCTGCCGTCGTGCTGGGGCGGACAATTTGAGCATTCCACTTAGTAACTGGTGCAAACATAGCGACCAAATCTAAATATTGGTGCGATTCTATGTGCATTCTGTCTGTGCCGACTTGTCCGGTAATTGCTATTAAAGGAGCGCCATCTAAGTTGGCATCAGCAACTCCTGTCATTAAGTTAGTTGCGCCAGGGCCCAAGGTGGACAAGCAAACGCCGGCTTTGCCTGTGAGACGACCGTAAACGTCTGCCATGAAAGCGGCGCCTTGTTCGTGGCGAGTAGTAATAAATTTAATTGAAGAGTTTCTCAGGGCTTCTAAAATTTCTAAATTTTCTTCTCCGGGAAGTCCGAAGACGTATTCGACGCCTTCATTTTCTAAACATTTTACCAATAGTTGAGCTGTGTTCATTTCCGTTTTTCTCCTCGGTTAATGGGGGTTGTGGGTCTTTTTCAACCGATCGCAAAAATACTAAATGGGACTTTTTAACCCCAGGTAAACGCAGATAAACGCAGGCTTATGTAGATTTGTGCGATCGGTTGATAGAGCGGGAGGTTATTTCACCCACACTGTTTTTATGTTAACAAATTCGTGCATTCCTTGGATGCTCAATTCGCGTCCGTAACCGGAGCGTTTGATGCCGCCGAAGGGCAATCTCGGGTCGGATTTTACTAAACCGTTGATGAATACCGCGCCGGCCTCTAGTTCGGAAATAAAGCGATCGCTCTCTGAGTTTACTGTAGTCCAAGCTGACGCACCCAAGCCAAAAGATGTGCTATTTGCGAGGGCGATCGCTTCATCGATGCCTGCAACTCGGAATACTAAAGCTACGGGCCCGAAAAATTCTTCTTGACGGGCAGAGGCATTCGACGGAATATCTGCCAGAATAGTTGGCAAGTAGAAATTGCCGGCATTCTCTGACAATGGGCTGCCACCTGTCAGAATTTTTGCTCCCGATTGGATGCAAGTTTGCACTTGATTGTCCAAGTCTTTGAGGATTGCGGGAGTAGCTAAAGGGCCGATATCGGTTTCTGGCAACATCGGATCGCCTACTTTTAATTGCTTGAATTTTTCGACAAATCCTTTGATGAATTCGTCGGCAATCTCTTCTGCTAAAATAAAGCGTTTGGCGGCGATGCAAGATTGACCGTTATTGAGCATCCGGGATGTCACAGCAGTTGATAAAGCTGCTGCTAAATCGGCGCTGGACATCACAATAAATGGGTCGCTTCCTCCCAATTCCAACACTACTTTTTTCAAATTTTTGCCCGCATTTGCTGCCAAACTTTCACCCGCTGGTTCGCTACCGGTGAGAGTTGCTGCTTTTATACGATCGTCCGCAACGATATTGGCTACTTTGTCGGCGCCCACTAACAAAGTTTGAAAAACTCCTTCGGGAAAGCCAGCAAGCGTAAAAATTTCTTCGATTTTCAAAGCGCACTGAGGCACGTTGGAAGCGTGTTTGAGCAAGCCGACATTGCCCGCCATCAGTGCGGGCGCCGCAAACCGAAAAACTTGCCAAAATGGGAAATTCCACGGCATAACGGCTAAAATAGGGCCGAGGGGTTGGTAGCGGACAAAGCTGCTGCTAGCGTCAGTGGTTGCCGGTACGTCTGCCATAAATTGAGCGGCATTTTTGGCGTAATACCGACAAACTAAGGCGCATTTTTCCACTTCGCCGATCGCAGATTTGAGCGTTTTACCCATTTCCAGGGTCATCATTTCAGCATAAATTTCGCGATCGCGCTCCAAGATGTCTGCAGCTTTCTGCATCCACAGAGCTCTCTGCTCAAACGGCAGTTGGCGGTATTTCTTAAAAGCTTGCTGTGCTAATTCCAGCTTAGCTTCTATTACCTCATCCGCAAGTGGCTCGAAAGTTTTCAGCGTTTCTCCCGTTGCCGGATTGATAGTAGCAATAGCCATTGTTTCATCTCCTGTGTAAAAAACACAAAACTCCCTGCTAGTTTTCAGCCGAGGCAGGGAGTTGTATCAAGGTATTACAAAATAGGAATTTACCAGCCACGTTTTCTTTCAGGTCCTGCCAATTTGCAAGTGCCGCGATTTGTTTAAATTTCTCTACTTTTAATTATAGTTCAGAGTCTCGATCGCAAATCTTAAGAAAATTTGTCTTTCTGAAATCACGCACAAATATCAAGAACAGGCTAGACGGCCTGTTCCATAAAAGTTAAATGTTCTTGCGGGGCGGAACGCCCGCCCCTGAAAGCTTGATTCACAATTAATGGTGCAAGATCGAGGAAATATCTGGTCGGGTGTCCCGCCCGCCTTGCATTCTCAAGAACAGGCGCGACGGCCTGTTCCACTACACATTTCTCAATTCATCTCCCTCAAACCGACTGTTCCTGAACGTAATCCTGCACGTAAGACTGATAGTAATACCTGCTGCCTTTATCGTTATTCGCCACCATTCCCAACAGCGGAATTCCCGCCATTTTTAAATCTTCAAAAGCCAACAACAGCGCCTCCCGCTCAGTTTGATGCAGCCCCACTACCAGCATCAATCCGTTAGTGTGAGCCGCCAACAAATTCGCATCCGCCAAACCCAAAAGTGGTGCAGTATCGTAAATAACTAAGTCAAAATGACTTGACAAAGCTGCCATTAAATGCTGCATTTTTTTGGAAGAAAGCACCTTTGTGGGATCGAAAGGAACCGGGCCGGAAGTTAACACAAACAAATTTTCATCGCGGGGCGATCGCACAATCACCTGTTGCACATCCACATCATCAGCAATCACATTGTGCAAGCCTTGCCAATTCGGTAAACCCAGCATTTCGTGTACCTGCGGGCGCCGTAAATCCCCATCCACCAACAGCACTTGCTGCCCCATTGCAGCCGCCGCCCGCGCCAGATTTACTGCTACCGTAGACTTGCCGTCACCTACTTGACAAGAAGTAATTACGCAAGAATTAATCGGAGTTTCAACGTTTAGTAAGCGAATATTCGCATTGAGCGATCGAAAAGCTTCTTGAAAAGCATCCGTCGGCATCGGCGAAATTGCCACATCCACCGGGCTTGTCTCAGCAGGAGGAAGTCTCAAAATTTTATCGCTAGCAGGAATTACCCCCAACAAAGGCAGGCGAATCGACTGTTTAACATCCTCTGGAGTTTGGAACACCGTTTTATTGTTAAACCGTTCCGCCAACTGCGCCGCCAGCATACCAAATAGCAAACCAGCCAATCCCCCCAAAGCCAAATTCAAAGGCATAATCGGAGCAACAGCCATCAACTCGCCATTTTTGTAACGCGGAATTTCCGGCTTAGCAATAACTTCCCAAGCCACCTCTTTTTTGCCCACAGCTTCAAGCTGCAAAGCTTGCTGTTTTGCCAGCAAACCATTGAGCGTATTGTTAGTCAAATCCAACTCGCGCTGCAAATCGGAATAGCGCCGCAAAATCACCGGGAATTTTTGAGAGTATTGGTTCAACTGCTTAGCAGCTTGTTCCAAAACTTGATTCCGTACACCCAGCACCTGAATTAAATTAGCAGTACCGACAAACTGCTCGATCAACTTAATCCGCACCGGATCTTGAAAAGCCAGCACTTGTGAACTTACCTTAGCTAAATCCGTCCCCAGAACTTGTTGGGCTTCTTTCTTCAACAAAGGAATCAGGTTCTTGCGCTGTTCTCGCAACAATTGCATTTGCGGAGTTTCGTCGGTAAACGTAGCCGAGTTAATCGCAATTTCCCCTTCTAATTGTTGCAATTGAGTCAGCATCCCTTGATAGCGGGGAGCTTGACTCAGAGCCGAGGCCATCAGCGCTTGCTGCTGGTTAAGTCCGAGCTGATTTTGCAGATTGGAATAGAGCAATCTCTGCTGATTGAGCTGCGTTTGCGCTTCCAATCTTTGCGTTTGAAGTTCACTGATTTGCTGCGCGAGTTGTTGCGTTTGAATTTGCGGGTCGATGAAATTGTACTGCTGCCGCAATTTTTGAATTTCTGTTTGCAGAGCTTGTTGGCGCTTTTGCTGGTTGGGAATTTTCGATTTTACAAAATCCAGAGTCTGACTAATTTGAGTGGTGGTATCTTGCACGCTGTAGTTGCGGTATCCTAACGCAACTTTTTCCAAAACAAACTGAATTTTTTTCGGGTCATAATCCCGATACTTAACTTCTATAATTTTGGTATTTTTGAAGCGATTAATTGACAGCCTGGTTTCCTGAGATAACGGCAAATTATCTGCTTTTTGGTTTAAAAGGTAATTGTAGTTTATTTCGGGATACTTAGCCTGCAACTCTTTAATAATCGGCGCCATTACTTGCGGACTTTGCAAAACTTGAATTTGGGATTCGTAGTCAAAACCGCCCTTTTCTTGGGTCGCTGGGGCCGCTGGTTGCAGTTTCAGCTCACCGGAGTAGATTTTGGCTAAAGTATTTTGCGTAACGGCTGGTTCTACTAATAATTGAAAGCGCCCTTCGTACTCGCTTTTTTGATTCAGTGTCCAGGCGAAAACTCCGGTAGTCACTGCCGCTGCTACGCCGATGACTAAGATTGATCGACTGCGGCAAACTTCCCAAAAACTTAACTCTTCTGCCTCGGTTTTGTTTCTGCCTAAAAATTTATCTTCTTCATAAAGCCCAGAAGACATTTTTTCCAGATTAGCGGCTTTTTTATGATTAAACAGTGCTACTTGAGATTGTTTCCCTGGTTTCATTTGATTTCTACAACTTATTAGTTTAAACGTCTGTATTGGTGGCGGATTCTCAGGAAATCGGTTGATTCCTCGATATTTCATTACCAAACCGCCATTTTTTCTAGAAGCCTGGTTTCTGAGGCCTTAATGCCAGTCTATTCAAATCACCGAAAAATATCGAACAACCGAAATATTCCTAACAGCGGGCTGAGAGGAGCGAGAGTCCCGCCTACATTATCCGAGAACGTAGCGCGACCCGATCGCCTTACCATAATTACATCATTATTTTGCAGTTTGGGATTAGTTTCTTCATTGGCAGTTGCGGAAAAATCCACCTTAATATTTAGCTGCGAAACGGTGCCGTTAGGATTGAGGCGAATTAAATTCACCGAATCCATTTCGGCCCGCGCTTTATTAAAACCTCCCGCTGCTACCAGCGCTTGATTTAAAGTAGTGTTGGGCAGCACCGCAATCGCTCCCGGTTTCACGACTTCTCCTACAATGTTCACCCTAATCGTATCCGGTGAAAAATTAGAATTAGCAACTTGTTCGTCTTGGGTTGCATCGAGGTTTTCGGCTTTGGGAACGATTACCGTATCTCCCTGTTGCAGCGCTAAATCTTGGGATACATCTCCCCCTTCCAAAAGTTGCCACAAATTCACATTAATAATTTGCTCTGTACCCGCCCGTGTCAGGCGGCGAACTTGTATTTGTCTGATATCAGCTACCGGCGTAATGCCGCCCGCCATTTTAATTGCCCTCGTTACAGTTTGCTGCAAAACAGTTTCCCCGCCGTTGGTTTCGCTGGCAGCAAACAAACCAGAATTTTCACCCATTTCATTCTCTTGTACCCTACTTTGAGCCTCTTTTGCCAAAGTATAAGTACCGGGGCGAGTTACTTCGCCCACCACAGCAATATTAATTGGTTGAGTGCTTTGTCCGGTAATGTTAGCTACTGCTAAAGTCGGTGCTTCTTGGCGGTTGAGGCTAGTTACAGTGGGAATAAATATAGTATCGCCGTCGCGCAAAGTCATATCGGCCCGCAAATCGCCGTTTTGCAATAATTCCCACAAATCCACACTAATAATTTGTTCCGGTGCGTTGCGCTGGGGCCGGCGGATTTTGATTTGCCGCACGTCTGCTGACTGGGTAATTCCACCGGCCATTCGCAGAGCCCGCGATATCGTTGGCATTTGAGTTCCCATTTGCTCTGCTGTGCCTCCGGGGCCTGCTGCTGAGGATATTGTATAGGCTCCGGGGCGGTTGATTTCGCCCGCGATCGCAATTTGCAAAGGACGCGGCGCCAGCAGTTTCAGGGTAATCCAAGGACGTTTAAGGTATTTGCCGTATTTGTCTTTAACAGCATTAGAAGCTTGTTCTAAGGTCATCCCGTACACCGAAACGCTGCCAATTAACGGCAAACTCAGGGAACCGTCGGCCTGTACTTGGTGTTGACCGTTGGGGCCGCTGTATTCCGGGACGTTGAAGATGTCCATTTGAATACGATCGCCCGCTCCCAAAGTGTAAACTTCCGATCGTACACTTGAAGGTGCACTTGCCGGAAATTCCGGAAATCCCGGCGCTGCGGGTACTTGTACAGGAGAACCCGTATCAGCAGGAGGAGGAGGAGGAGGCATAAACTGGGCCGCTGCAGGAGATGAACCAACCGCCGCGAGCACTGACACTGTTAAACTTTGGGCAATTAAACTTTTGACAGCATTGCTTGGCCAATAACTTAGCTTGCAACTTTTGCTGGAAACGTCTCCCTGATCCCCTCTCCTTGCAGGAAAGGGGAGAAATTCTTCACCTTCCCTCTCCGCAAAGGGGACAGAAGGGTGAGATTTTTTCTCAAGTTGCACCTTGCGCGAATAACTTTTCACCACCATCGCTTTTTGCCCCTATCCTTATCCAACCCCGCCAACATCAAATGTAACCCAACTCTTCTAACTTGCTGAGAACTTTTTTAACACTCTCTTCCACACTTTCTCGCTCTGTGTAACACATAATCTCAGGATTAAGCGGTTCTTCATAAGGATCGTCAATTCCCGTAAAACCCTTAATTTCTCCGGCTCTCGCCTTAGCGTATAACCCCTTGACATCGCGACCTTCGCACACTTCTAACGGCGCTGTGATATATACTTCAACAAAATTGGGCTCCATTGCTCTAATTTCGTCGCGAATTGCTCTGTAGGGGCTAATAGCTGCGGTCATTACCGCTACTCCATTGCGGCTCAGCAGGTGAGCTACAAATCCAATCCGCCGAATATTAGTATCTCGGTCTTCTTGGCTAAATCCCAAACCTTTTGACAAGTTGGTGCGAACGACATCTCCATCTAATATTTCAACTTTGCAACCTCTTGCCTTCAATTCAGGTTCGAGAGCTTTGGTGATAGTTGTCTTGCCGGAGCCGCTCAGCCCGGTGAACCATAGGATAAAACCTTTTTCCATTTTCAGCCGTTAATTAGTAACTGGGAAATTATTAAGACGTAAAACTTTATAGATGCAGTTCCCTTTTTTCTATTATCGTTATTCGCGGTGTCATATTGGCAATATTTACGCGCCAAAAATGAGAAATCAAAATTTGCGATCGCTCCTGCGGTCACTTAGTAACAAAATTGTGCGCTCGCTGCATAATTCCCGATTGATTATTTGTCAAGTCTTTACACAGTAAAATTCAATTCGCGATCGCCAACGCCGAACATCTATCCGCAGGGTACGCACGGAACACCTTAGCTTAACATTATGCCAAAATGACAAACGCCGAACATCTATCTGCAGGGTTAACCGCACGGATCACCTGACTGAGCCTTTCGCCATAAACCTAAAATCTCAAATGGTATTGCCTATGTCTTCCGTTTTGAAAGCAGATGTTTTGGTAGTCGGTGGCGGCACCGGCGGCACTGCAGCAGCCGTGCAAGCAGCCCGCCGAGGTGCCAAAACAATTTTAGTAAGCGAATTCCCCTGGCTGGGAGGAATGCTGACTTCGGCTGGCGTTTCTGCCCCCGATGGCAATGAATTAGCAGCTTTTCAAACCGGTTTGTGGGGCGCGTTTTTGCGGGAACTCCAGCAGCGACAGCCGGGAGGTTTGGATTGGGGCTGGGTAAGTTTTTTTACTTACGATCCCCGCACAGGTGCTGAAATTTTCGCTGATTGGGTTAAATGTTTGCCGAACTTACAGTGGATTTGTGGACAAACTGCTCAAGATGTGATTTATGAAGGAGATCGCATTTCTGGCGTTCAGTTTGCAGATTTTACGGTTTCGGCCAAAATCACTTTAGATGCAACGGAATTGGGAGATTTGCTGGCTTTAGCGGAAGTTGGGCACCGCTGGGGTTGGGAATTCCAAGCCGAGTGGGGAGAACCCAGCGCGCCGACTGCCTCTAATGCTCTCACAGAAAGGTATTCGGTGCAAGCTCCGACTTGGGTGGCAATCATGCAGGATTTTGGTAAAGGTGCAGCCCGGCCAGAAATTCCCGCGCCGCCTGTTGACAATCCCGATCGATTTACTGGTGCTTGGGACGGTTACACTCCCGAAAAATTTCTCAATTACGGCAGGCTGCCAGGGGGATTGTTGATGATTAATTGGCCGATTCGAGGTAATGATTATGGTGAAGGAGTCGATCGACTAATTGCATCTGAAGCATCTCGACAAGAATTCCTGCAAGAAAGTCGGTGGCACACTCAAAGTTTCGCCCGTTTCATTCAAACGCAACTCGGCCGCCGGTACGGCTTAGCACAGAATATTTTCCCGATTTCAACGATCGACAATCAACAAAATTCTTCCCTTCTTTCTTCCTTTGCCTTACATCCTTACTACCGAGAAAGTCGGCGCTTGCGAGGGATAAGTACAGTCACAGAACAAGATATTTTGCCTATTGTCGGTGGAAGAGTCGCGAAGTTGCCGATAAATTCTGAGGGAATTTGTGAAACAATTGCGATCGGCAACTATGCCAATGATCACCACTACACCAGTGGCGACATTCCCTTGCAGCCCAAATCTATTCGCTGGGGCGGGCGCTGGACGGGAACTCCGTTTACCATTCCTTACAGCGCCCTAATTCCTGCGAGTGTAGACGGTTTGCTAGTGTGCGAAAAAAATATTTCCGTCTCTCACATCGCCAACGGTGCAACTCGCTTGCAACCGACGGTAATGAATATTGGACAGGCGGCGGGGATGGCGGCGGCTTTGTGCGCGGAATCTGGATGTCAGCCGCGGGAGTTGCCGGTGAGAGTTTTGCAGGAAGCTTTGCTGCAAGATTCCGAGGCGAGTGCGGCGGTTATTCCTTTATTTAATTTGACACGGGATCGATCGGACTGGCTCGATTGGCAACGCTATTATCTCGATCGACCCCAAGCATATCCCGCCAGCGGCGAATGTCAGGAGTCAGTAGAGAAACCAAGCAGTCAAACAGCAAATACCCACAGCCAATTTTCGGGCATTTTCCGTCGCCTCGGCGAACAAGACTGGACAATAACGCTGACAAGCCCTGCATCCTTAGCCGATCAAACTTGGCAACTCGTGACTTTGGACTCGGAAACCGACAGATTTTTACAGAATTGCGAAACCGAAAAGCCTCTGACAGTATGGGGCAGGCTGAATTCGGCAGGTGCTTGGCTGCTGGCGGAAGCCCTAGAATTGAAGGGGTAAGGTTTTTTGCAGAGATCCGAAAAATTCACAGAAATTTATCCTGATCGATCGGGGAGAGTCCGTATCAGTTAATAGACAATGACACGGATACTAACCCCATGCAAACTTACACACCAATTGCTTTACAGAGTCTTTTGGGCGTTACTTTGAGCGCCACTGTCGTTCGAGCCTTTGAATCCCTCGTCGGACTGCTCGAATTTGCCACCGCTTCATACATTTTATCCGCCCAAAGCGAACAAAGGGGCGATCGTTCTCCAGAAAGAGGCAGCGGACGCCGAGAGTTCAGTGAACCTAATCTTTACACTCATCAACTACAAGCATTTTAATGACATTGGACGAAAGCGATTTCCGTTATTGAGTTAGTTTCTGCCGCCCGTGTCGAGCGCTCAATCTGATTTCCTGGGATGCTAGTTTTTCAGGTTTACAAGGCAACTGCATTTCTTGTTTACAGTCATTAGGATCTTCTTTTATGTGAGTGATGATAGCATATAAACCTTAAACCGCCATCTATCGAGAGATTGAAGCTCGTATTTGGCGGTTTTGTATATTATTGTAACCTCCTGGGTAGTGCAATTAGCATTTTTT
This sequence comes from Microcoleus sp. AT3-D2, assembly GCF_036705715.1. Taxonomy (NCBI): domain Bacteria; kingdom Bacillati; phylum Cyanobacteriota; class Cyanophyceae; order Oscillatoriales; family Microcoleaceae; genus Microcoleus; species Microcoleus sp. AT3-D2. The sequence continues at coordinate 14,275 of NZ_JAUBVE010000105.1, forward strand.
ATTGTTGAACGTAGAGATTTTATTTATTCCATTTTATATCGACTTCTGACTGCTCTGATAGATCAGATGCTACGCATCTAAAGTCTCTGTTGCTTCGGGAGGGGGAGATGGTGAGAAAGGGAGAGGGAAAGATAATTTTCCGCTTTTTATACAAGGATTTTAGAATACAATTTAAATGCGCGATAGCTTAACTAAAGCCTGATTCCTTCTTCTTCTTCCTTATAATTCGTGATCCCTAATTTCGGATTGCTGATTCTAGAGTTTGATAATTTGAGGGAAATTAATCCTGATCAGCCTGGGTAATGTCGTATCTCTAAATAGATACTGACACGACGAATACTACCCATGAAAACCTACACTGCAATTGCTTTACTGAGCCTGTTGGGCATTACCTTGAGTGCCACCGCCGCTCAAGCTTTTGAATCTTCACTCCCCATTGTCGAAACTGCCACCGCCCAATATATGTTGTCAGCCCAAACTGAACACAGGCCCAATCGCCGTCCTCGGAGGGACACCGAACGGAGAAATTTTACTGAGCCTACTGTTTACACTCATCCGCTACAAGATTTCTAATGGCAATGGACGCAAGTGATGACCACAACTGAGTTGCTTTGGGCCGTTCATTCGATCGCTCGATCGGATTTTCTGGAATTCTAGTTTTTCAGGTTAAGCGACAACTGCACTTTTTGTGGACAGTTCTGAGGAGATTCTTTTTTGTGTAAAAAATGTTAGTATATAAACCTTAAACCGCCATCTACCTAGAGATAGATTCTAGTATGTGGCGGTTTTGTATTGAAAACGCTTCAATTAAACAGGAATTACCCACAGGCCTCTGATCATCTGAGTTTTTCAGCCGATATCCCTCGCGCTCCACCCCTTATTTTGGGGTTGCACAATTTGAGGAGGATTCTTGTGGGGTGTTCCGCCTGCTGTGAAAATACAGCGGACGGGCTACGAGATCCCATCCCACAAAACCATCAAAATCTTCCCGCAATTATGCAACAGCCTTATTTTAGTCGATCGAACCGGGTTTGGGCATCCATGACTATTCAAGAATTAGGGGCTCGGAGTCGCCTCAAATTCCTGGCATCGCAACAGTTATTTACCTTCTCCCCCCCACAGGTAGGGTTTAATTTTCAACCGCTGCACTATAATTAACTTGCGATAACTAACTTATATATAGGTAAACTGTCAGCGCAGAGGGTGCAGCAATCTACTTAAATTGGCCACCAATAAGAATCACTTATGCGGTGTGGATAGCCTTTAAGCCCATGCCCCTGTTACCTCAGGGAAATTAACTAACCTGAATATTAGGGTAGCTGGCAAGCTTTCCGGCGACAGTCGGCTATGCTTGATTCGGCGCTCTCGCAATAATTTAATGGAGGATGACAAAATGCCTCCTAATTTGGCTATTTCGGGGATAGTGATGAAAAATGACTCTTTGGATCTGGTCAAAAGCCTCAGCCCTAGTGCAATGGATCAGATCATGCTATATCTGGCGTTTAGCGCCATGAGAACCAGTGGGCACAGGCACGGGGCGTTTCTAGACGCGGCCGCAACGGCGGCTAAGTGTGCCATTTATATGACTTATATGGAGCAGGACAACAACCTGCGGATGACCGGACATTTGCATCACATTGAGCCTAAACGGGTGAAGGTGATTGTTGAAGAAGTCCGGGAAGCTCTGACTCAGGGAAAATTGCTGAAAATGTTGGGTTCCCAAGAACCTAGATATTTGATTCAGTTTCCTTATGTCTGGCTGGAACAGTATGGTTGGATGCCGGGACGCCCTCGCATTCCGGGAAACAATTTGACTGTAGATGAAAAAAAATATCTCGAAGGCAAAATTCCTCCTAATCCGCCAGACGCTCAACTGATCAATTCTTTTCAGTTTATGGAGTTGATTGAGTTTCTGCACAGGCGATCGCAAGAAGATATGTCTCCAGAAAGGCGAATGCCTTTGAGTGAAGCTCTAGCAGAACACATTAAGCGGCGCTTGATCTATTCTGGGACAGTAACTCGCATTGATTCTCCTTGGGGAATGCCGTTTTATGCCCTCACCCGCGCTACTTATTCTCCTGCAGAGCAGGAAGAGCGGACATTTACTATGGTTGAGGATACGGCTAGATATTTCCGGCTGATGAAGGATTGGGCGGAAAAACAACCGAATGTGATGCGAATTATGGAGACTTTGGATATTCCGCCGGATCGGCTCGACCAAGCCCTTGAAGAATTAGATGAAATTATTCGCAATTGGGCCGATCGCTATCACAAGCGGGGCGAACCGACGATGATTTTACAAATGGTTTTTGGGCCGCAAGACGACGCTTAGTTTGATTAACTATTAATCATTAGTCATGAGTTGATTGCTTGAGACTAATGATTAATAGCTAATAGCTCTGGAGTGCGCGATCGACTTTTTTTCCAAAAACACTCCGTTAATCGTTTCAATTATCGTAACAAACCCGGTTTCTTGGATCGCGAATGTGTCCAGGATTAACTAAGCTAAAAAAGCTCTCCAGGTCGCCGCTAAAATAATCGCAGCGATCGCTCCTATGAGTGTATTAAAAAAATTTACTACCTCGTTCGTCAGCCACTCAAACTTTGATTGCACCGTCGCCCCAATCACGCTCTCGATGTTCGTGGCAATAAAAGCTGCAATAACACAAAAAAGAATTCCTGTCAAGTCTATTAAACCGACGGCCCAACTTAAAAGCGCAATCAAAATTGAGCCGACAATACCTGCGATCGTTCCTTCCAAACTTACGGCCCCTTCGGTACCCCTAGGTACAGGCTGCAAGCTGGTAATTAAAAAAGTCCGCTTCCCGTAAGCTTTGCCGATTTCGCTGGCGCTGGTATCGGAAAGTTTAGTGCAAAAACTCGCCGCGTAACCCAGCAATAACAGGGAAATAGCATCTTGTGGCACAGACATCTTGCCTGTCTCTCCTAAAATAGATAATGCCAAAACTCCCACAGCGCAAAGAGTAGCGGTCAAAGCAGAACCCCAGACATTTTCCGGACCTCGCGCGCCTGAACGCTTTTCGGCTATGCCTTCTGCTTCTTTTTGGGCTTTGCCGATGCGGGTAACTCCAGATCCGACAAGAAAGTAAAACATCACCACAGCATAGCCTTCCCATCCCAAACAGCCCCAGATGAGGACGCCCAATATCCAGCCGTGAAATTGGCCAGCGGGAGTGAGCAATTTTTTAGGAGCAATGGTGGCGATCGCGAGTAAAACTGTATTTAGGGCGATCGCCACCAACCAAGGATTAGACCAAGATAAATAATGAAAGAACAATTCTGAATTCTGCATTTAGTACCTCCTTGACATCCACCCCGCCCTATAAGGGCGAGGATTCCTAAGACTCACAACTTAGGTTTCTGCTTCTTTCCCTGACGGG